>CABRLU010000200.1 GCA_902471845.1 uncultured Lachnospiraceae bacterium
GTTGTTGCAGGTTCGAGCCCCGCTCGGGGAGCTGGAAACAGGTTGTTCGATAATGAATGACCTGTTTTTTTGTTCACTAGAATAATGTAAAAGATATTAAATGGAGGGTATCCTTAATGACACAGGAGGAAAAGGATAAAGTTGAGCGTGTTGCTTCAAATTTTCAGTTTGAGGGAAAACTGATGAATATGGTACCGTGGGGGAACGGTCATATTAATGATACATATTTGCTGACATATGGAATTGGAAAAATGGGGTATATCCGTGTAATTCTTCAGCGCATGAATAAGAATGTTTTTCCGAAGCCTGTGGAGCTGATGGAGAATATTGTGAACATAACAACTTTTCTTCACAAGAAAATCGAAGGAAATGGCGGTGATCCATATCGTGAGACTTTAAATGTCATTCCGACCAAAGATGGGATGCCTTATTTTATCGATTCAGAGGACGAATACTGGCGTTCGTTTGTGTTTATTACGGATGCTTCCAGTTATGATATGGTAAAGAATCCGGAAGATTTTTATCAGAGTGCATTGGCTTTTGGAAAGTTTCAGTGTTTGCTGGTAGATTTCCCGGCATCGGAGCTTCATGAAACAATTGCGGATTTCCATAACACTAAACAGCGGCTGGTTAATTTTAAGAAGGCCGTTGAAGAAGATGTGGCCGGAAGAGTGGCAGAAGTAGGTGAAGAAATTCAATTTGTTTTAGAACGGGAAAGTGAAGCGGGATTTTTTACGGATTTAATCGAGAAAAATGAACTGCCGATTCGTGTAACCCATAATGATACGAAGCTGAATAATATTATGATTGATAATTACAGCGGCAAGGGAATCTGTGTTATTGATCTGGACACGACGATGCCTGGACTTGCTGTGCATGATTTTGGAGATTCGATTCGTTTTGGAGCCAGTACGGCCAAAGAGGATGAGACGGATTTGAGTAAGGTGAGCTGCAGTATGGAACTTTTTGAGGTTTATACCAGGGGCTTCATCGATGGATGCGGAGGAAAGCTTACTCGAAGGGAACTGGAACTGCTTCCGATGGGCGCAAAAATGATGACCTACGAGTGCGGTATGCGTTTCCTTACAGATTATCTGCAAAATGACGTGTATTTTAAAACCTCCAGGGAAGGCCACAATTTGGACAGAGCACGTACTCAGTTTAAACTGGTGGCTGATATGGAGAGTAAGTGGGAGCAGATGTGCAGCATTGTAGAAAAATATATTAAATTTTAATCTTCAATTCGACTTTGTTTTCTATATTCATTTGGACTTAACCCGCATATCTTTTTGAAGGTCTGGGAAAAATAACTTGGCGAAGAAAAGCCAAGAAACCGGCTGATAAAAGAGAGCGGGTAGTCGTCGTTTTTAAGGAGCTGTTTTGCTTCATCAATTCTACAGGAAATCATATAATTGATCGGTGATATTCCATATTCTTTTGTAAAGGCATGAACCAGATAGTATCTGCTGACATGGCTTATTTCAACTAATGTATCCAATGTAATATTTTCCCGGTAGTGGGCGTCAATGTATCTTCGGATAGTGGAGCATAAATGAGAAGATTTTTTGGGGTCCGGTATAATGGACATGGATAATCCAGTCTGACGAAGAAGTAATATGACCAGTATTTCCATTAAATCCTGACAAACGATGTCGTAGTTAAAGGCTTTGGATTCGATTTCTTTAAGCATATTCTGAAGATAGAATAAAATCTTATCCCGAATCGGACGGCAGTTGACAATATAGTAATGCTGATTTGAGGCACTTGTTCCGGAAAGCTCAAAACCTTCGACGCCAAGGACAATATATTCCATCGGATTTGCATTTAAACTGACTTCCGTATGAATGACGTTTGGGTTGACAATAATAAGGTCATTGGCACCGACAGGATGGAGATGGTCTTCGATGAGAAACTGCCCAACGCCTTCGGTTACAAAAAATAATTCACAGCAGTTATGGGTATGGGGCGTACTGTGCCAGTCGCCGCCGTACTTGGCCGAACTGATATAGAGCAGTTTGGCTGAATTTCGAATATTTTTGTTTTCATTTGAAACAATGTCATAACGGTTTGTACTCATAATTTCCTCCAAATTCATTATAATATAGTCTTTACAAATAGGCAATGGAAAATAGTAATATTGCACAAATAAATCATAAAAAATACATATATACTGAACAAAAAAACGAAAAATAACAATATATATAAAAAATACAGCAATAAAGCGATTGAATAGAATCTGGAATGAGCTATACTAAGATTATAAAGATGGAACGACTATTTTATCATTTTAAGGAGGAGAAGAAATGAAAAAAAGACTTTTAAGTTTACTTTTATGCGCAGCCCTGGCGACAACGGCTTTGGTTGGATGCGGCGGCGGATCAAAAGAGACAAAGGCTGCAGAGACGACAGGGGGAGAAACAACAGCCTCTGAAGAGGATGTTACAATTAAAGTTGCAGCCATTGAAACCGCTTATGGTTCCGAAATGTGGCAGAAAGTTTGTGAAGCTTTTACAGCTGAAACAGGTATCAAAGTTGAGTTAACAACAGACAAAAATCTTGAAGATGTGATCGGACCTTCCATGCAGGGCGGCGATTATCCGGATGTTGTTCATTTGGCAACAGGACGTGAAGCGGCTCTTACAGAGCAGTTTATCAAAGGAAATCTTATTGCCGATATTACAGATGTATTATCCATGCAGGTTCCTGGCGAAGAAGCGATTGTTTCCGATAAAATTGCCGGTGGATTTACAGAGACATCTTTAACAAATCCTTATGGCGACGGAAAAACATATCTTGCACCGATGTTCTATTCTCCATGCGGCCTCTTCTACAATGCAGGTCTTTTGAAAGAAAAAGGATGGGAAGTTCCGACAACATGGGATGAAATGTGGGAATTAGGTGACAAAGCTCTTGAAGAAGGTATTTACTTATTCACATATCCGACAACCGGTTACTTTGACGCATTCTTCTATGCTTTGATGTATTCGGCCGGCGGCGCAGAATTCTTTGACAAGGCTACAAATTATGAAGAAGGTATCTGGGACACAGAAGAAGCTAAGACATGCTTCGACATCGTTGCAAAATTAGCAAAATACACAAATCCAATCACACCGGCTCAGGCCAATGATCAGGACTTCACACAGAATCAGCAGTTAGTACTTGACAATAAAGCAATCTTTATGCCAAACGGTACATGGATCGTTGGCGAGATGGCAGAAGCTCCTCGCGCAGATGGTTTTGAATGGGGCATGACAGCTCTTCCAGCCGTTGAAGCAGGCGGCGACCAGTACAGTTACACATGGTTTGAACAGGCATGGATTCCATCCGGAGCAGCCAATGTAGATGCCGCAAAACAGTTCGTTGCATTCCTTTATAGCGATGCAGCCTGCGAAATCTTTGCAGAAGCAGGAGCTATTCAGCCGGTACTCGGAATTGCCGATAAATTAGAAGGCGACAATGTAATGTTCTATTCCATCTATGATAACGGTGCAAAAGCTGCTATGGGCAACTTCGCAGCATTTGAGGCAATTCCAGGCGTAGAAGTACGTACCGTATTCTTTGATCCTGTAAACTCTTTAGTATCCGGTGAGATGACAGAAGAACAGTGGATTGAAGGTATCAAGACAGCAAGTGATCAGATGCGTGCTAATTTAAAATAGTCGAAAATAGTATTTATCTTAATGGCGGCGGGC
>CABRLU010000201.1 GCA_902471845.1 uncultured Lachnospiraceae bacterium
TTGTCAGTTCCTTCAGACCCATTGGTCCCCGGGCATGAAGCTTCTGGGTACTGATGCCGATCTCGGCACCAAAGCCAAATTCAAAGCCATCGGTAAAACGGGTGGAGGCATTAACATAGACGGCTGCTGCATCCACTTCATCAAGGAATCGGCGGGCATGCTCATAATCCTTTGTTATAATGGCCTCCGAGTGTTTGGTGTTGTATTTATTGATATGGGCAATGGCTTCGTCAAGATTTTCCACAACCTTTGCGGAAAGTATATAATCGAGATATTCCCGACCCCAGTCTTCTTCAGAAGCCGGTATGATCTGACTATTTAACCGGCAGCAGTTTTCATCGCCACGAATTTCCACATGTTTCTTAAAAAGCCGTTCACAGATGGCTGGAAGCACCCGCTCCACAATATCTTTATGAATTAACAGGGATTCACATGCATTACACACGCCGGTCCGCTGCGTTTTTGCATTATCTATAATATTCACTGCCATCTCAATGTCTGCAGAATCATCCACATAAATATGACAGTTTCCTGTACCCGTTTCGATGACAGGCACTGTACTGTTTTCCACAACAGTCCGAATCAGTCCGGCGCCGCCTCTTGGAATGAGAACATCCAGATATTCATTCATCTGCATGAGTTTTTTTGCCGTCTCTCTGTTTGTATCTTCCACAAGTTGAATCGCATCCGGCGTCACACCGCAGGAATCAAGCACACGGCGGATGACAGATACGATGGCTTTATTCGAATGGATGGCATCACTGCCGCCCTTTAAGATAACCGCATTGCTTGTTTTAAAGCAAAGACCGAAAGCATCTGCCGTTACATTTGGACGGGATTCGTAAATAATACCGATAACCCCCAAAGGTACTCGTTTCTTTCCGATTTCGAGACCATTCGGACGGATTTTTGCTTCCAGAATTTCCCCAATTGGATCTTCCAGGGCAATTAAGGAAATTAATCCCTCAGCCATAGAATGGATGCGCTGTTCGGTCAATGCCAGCCGGTCCACAAGGGATTCGTTCATTCCTTTTTCACGGGCAATGCGCACATCTTCTTCATTTGCCTTTAAAATCGCTTCGCTGTCAGCCACAAGCCCGTCGGCTACAGCCTGAAGACATTCATTTTTTTTCGTCGCGTTTAATTTGAGCAGTTCCCGCTCCGCCTGTTTTGCCTGTATTCCCAATGTTTCCAATGTCATTTTACATCCATCCTTTCCAGTAGTTTCGTTTCTGTAACAATATAATCCAGCGGATAATCAGTTGCTTCACAGGGCACCTTTTCCAGCAGCTGGAAGTCAAAAGCCGCGCCGCAGCTATGTAAAGAAGAACCGGACAGATATCGGTCATAGTAGCCCCCGCCGTAGCCAAGCCGGTAAAACCGGCTGTCAAAAGCCAGACCGGGAACAATGATAAGGCCAGACCGACCGGGTTTCATCGGCAGACAGTCCGGTCCCGGTTCCAGGATTCCCATATACCCATGAACAAGCTGTTCCATAGATTCTATCCGATAAAATTCCATCCGCTCTTTTGAAATCACTTTCGGCAGTGCCAGTATTTTCCCATCGGCCAAAACACGACGGTTAAAATTCCATGTATCCGCTTCACTTCGGAAGCTGGCATAAGAATAGACTACTGGAGCCTGGCGGTAAATATCATGCCGGTAAAGCCTTTCAAATATGCGCTGGCTCGATTGTCGGATTTCTTCGGAACTCAGCCGATTCCGACAATAGCTCATCTCTTTTCGCAATGCCTTTTTCTCAAGCATTTTTGTTTCAGTTTCCATATTTCTCCTGATGTTTTTTCTTTAAATCGACAATGGTGCCGTCCGGCTGCTGAATCTTAATCGTATCCAGCTGGCCTTTCAGATTATTCCGTACCGATTCCAGAAATGCGCTGCGAAGGGCGGCCTGTTCTCTTCGCTCCTCCGTAGTCAGTCCTTCCGGCGTTTTTGATTTTTTATAGAGTTCATTAATTCGTTCAATATCTTTTTCTGTCATTAATGCCGTTCCTCCTCAATATATCGTTTTAAATCAAAATCCTCATTCTTATGCGCCAAAAACAGTGTACCTATGGATTCGCCGTAGACAATACCATGGATACTGCGGAAATCTTTTCCGTTGGCGATGATCATATCACATCCTGCATCGGTGGCAATCCGTGCCGCATCAATTTTGGTCACCATACCACCGGTGCCGAAATCACTGCCGGCGCCTTTAGCCATATTGTACAGTCTTTTATCGATTTTTGGAACACATTCAATAAATTTTGCTTCCGGATTTTTATTCGGGTCATCTGTATATAAACCGTCAATATCCGACATGAGAATAAGCAGATCCGCACCGATCAGTGCAGCTACCACTGCGGACAATGTATCATTGTCGCCAAATTCAATTTCGTCGGTAGATACGGTATCGTTTTCATTGACAATCGGGATAACTCCCATTTCAAGCAGCTGGTCAAAAGTATTTCTCGCATTAAAAACACTTTTTTCCCGGATGATCGTATGCTTTGTCATCAATATCTGAGAACTGATCTGATGGTATTCATTAAACAAACGCTGATACAGACCGATCAGGGCGCCCTGACCAACGGAAGCACAGGCCTGCTTCATGGGTAACGTGGAGGGGCGTTCGTTTAATCCAAGCACTTTTCTTCCGGCGCCGATAGCTCCGGAGGAAACAAGAACAACTTCCTTTCCCTGGTTCCGCAGATCGCATAAAATGCGTACCAGCTGTTCCAGCTTAAATAAATCCGTTAATCCGGTTTCCTCATGGACAAGAGACGATGAACCGACCTTGACCACAATCCGTTTTTTCTGCTTCAAAGAAGCTCTGTCACACATGATTGATTCCTCCACTTATTTTTTCTTCTGTCATTTTTCTGTCTTTTCTGTTGGGCTGTAAACTTTTCTTATGGCCTCGGCGATCCGAAGACCGTCCATGGCCGCTGATGTGATGCCACCGGCATACCCGGCGCCTTCACCGCAGGGATAGATGCCCCGGATTTCCGACTGAAAATCCCCGTCTCTTTCCATGCGTATGGGCGATGAAGTCCGTGTTTCCACACCAGACAGGATGGCATCTTCCCGGTCATAGCCCTGGATTTTATGTCCAAAGGCTTTGATGCCTTCTTTCAGGCTTTCACAAACATAGGCCGGAAGGCATCGATTCAAATCAGCAAAAGCAGTCGCTCCCTTATGTACCGGTTTTACTTTACCGAAATCCTGAGAAACCCTGTCTTCGCAAAAATCGCCGTATAGCTGAACAGGAACCCTGCCATTTCCTTCCATGTAAGCCCGCTGCTCCCAAAATCGCTGAAATTCCACCCCGGCCATCACATCCTCTGACGGAAAATCCTCGGGTGTCACCGTAACAATGACCGCACTATTGGCATTTGCCGAATCCCGTCCGTGATAACTCATACCATTGACCACACAGCCGCCTTCCTCAGATGAAGCATTGACCACATAGCCTCCGGGACACATACAAAACGTATAGACCCCTCGTCCATTAGAGGCGGTATGGGTCAGTTTGTAGGAAGCGCTGCCCAAAATATCATCCCTGTCCATACCGTATTGGGACCGGTTGATCATCTCCTGTGGATGTTCAATCCGGACGCCAATAGCAAAGGATTTGGCTGTCATTGGCAGCCCCC
>CABRLU010000202.1 GCA_902471845.1 uncultured Lachnospiraceae bacterium
CGGCGTTTTATATCCGGGAAATATTTTATTGGTTCACTAAAATTTCTTATCTGGATTCAAAGCCACAATGCCATCAGGGATAACCGGCTTATATTCTTTAACTTCCAACAGATATTCACCGACATGGTTTAACATTTTTCCTACTGCTGTTGTGTTAAGCGGCAGCAATCCCTGGCTCTGGAATCCTACGGCATTATCACTGGCGTGGTTGATCTGGTTGCGGTATTGCTGAATACTCTGGTATAACATAATTCCTTCAGCCAGACAATCCAGTTTGGCTTCATCCAACAACAGTTCCCTCTGCTCAATAGCCGTGGTTAAATAGTCTTCTGCTTCTGCTTTTGTTGCCACCCGGAACAGCATAACGCCATCATTGTCCTTTTTATCTTTTGTTAAAGCCAGATTTGCAACATACCTGCCGTTCTCATGGAACAGCGCTGCCCTGGAGAAGTGGTAATGAAATAACGGATAAATCCAGCTATGCCCGCTGTTAAGCGGTTGAAGCGCCATAAAGTCCAGCGCCCGCCCGGTCGGCTGTACAAAAACATGAGCACACAAAAATTCCGGCATTCCCTCTGACAAAAGCGTCAGCGCCTGTTGATACAACCCGTGTTTGGTACACCAGTGAACTAAAGCCGGCAGACTTTCTGAACGAGACCCCAGCAATGCTGAAAATTCCTGCTCGAATCGCTCAGTCATCAACTGGTAAAGCAGGCTGCTCAAACTCTCATTGGCAGACCGCCCTTTGAGCTGCTTGACCTTCAGCTGCTTTGCTATCGCCTTTAAGTCCGCTTTGAGCATACCAACTTTACAAAGTGCCAAATCTTCAGAGAAGTTATTGATTTTGTTTAAGAGTTCAAGCACTGCCGGGTCTTTTTCGCCTGTAAAAAACAGATATTGCTGCAGCTTGGCAACCGATCCCGTACTAAAAAAAGAATCGACAGCTGTTATTAGATCATATAGGTTGTAAAGCGCATTAGCATCGCGCACCACAGACTGGGTACCCTGCAATTCCGCATAAAGGACCTGCCTTGTATAGGCTCCGCGAACATCCTGCAAATAGCGTGCTACAGCAACCATAAGCATTGCTGTGTCACGCATACCGCCTGACAGATCAATATAAATAGAATCGTCTGCGCTGACATTTTCTATGATAGCTGAAATGGCGTTTGTTTGGTCTGCCTCACTCATACTGTCAGGCACAGGGATAACATTAAGTTCGGCCGTAATGCCCTGTTTTGCCAAAAAGCTGCGGAAGTATTCCAGTGTAGGGATCTTTGTTTGGCCATCTAAAGCAGGAACTGTTGGTTTTGTTCGAACTGTATCAGAACACAGGGCAAGGATTTTGTCCGGTCGGCTGTCCGCCTGCTGCTGCAATCGTACTAATGCCGCCTCGTTGGTCTGCGTGCGCAAAAAGCGTCTGCCAGAGTCAACTGGTGCCGGCTGTGGAAAATACGCACTCATATAGAGCAAAACAACATTATTCGCCGTGGATCTCACCTATCTTTTCTTACTTACTCTTTTTCAGGCAATGATTCCTTTTCATTATTTCCTCGAACTGTTCGCGGATCTTTTTGTTATGCTTTGAAATCGTGGTATTATCCTTACCTAAGTAATTCGCAACCGTCAAGTCGTTCTCTGGCCGACGATTGATCGGATCAACTAGGGGGTTAAGAGCTGCAGCCCGTATTTCCGAACTGTTATCAGGACCCATGCCCTGATAAAGCGGTTCACGAATTGTATAGCCAACATACCCTCTTGAAAGAAGCACATCCCAAAGAATGCCGTCTTTCTCCATTGGACGAATATCCGCACACCGTACCTTGCGCTCCTGGATGTTTGGCTGTTCATCTGCTCGGATATACCCTAAAATTTGGGGTGACCAATAGTACATTGCTCTGGTACGATATTTTTCTTTTTCTTCAAGGTTCATGATCATAACGGCTTCGTGCAGCAGAGGGAACGCCTGATCATTGTCAAATATTTCCTCTATGTCCTGTCCAGGATCGCCGATCTGGATTTTCCGTGTATCCTCGCCGTCCTCTTCGCCATCAAGCGAGATCAGTATATTCTTATTGCATAATGAATCATAGAGTAATTTTGTGCCGATTCCAGCCGCATGTGCTACGATTTTTAACAGCTCCTGGTCCTGCATAACCATATTTTCCGTAAGGTCATATTTGCTCATATAGTCCAGCGCTATCCGCACTTTACGTGCACTCTCACGGCTGATATGAAGAAGCTCTTGTTTTTCGCTGACAGCTTCTCCTGCCCGTGCACGCTGTAGAACGGTAATAAAATAACGGCAAAAACTGTCGTTTTCCTTTTCCGGATTTCGGACGTATGCAGCAGCTGCTTGAAAAAATGCCACACTTACAATGAAGGGATCTGTCTTCCCGCCAAGCATCATAACCTGTGCCCAAACAGTTTTGCACAGCTTTTCGTTTTCCGGCGAAAGTGTAGGGATTTCAGCCACTTCGTCATCATTATCTCTCAACATTTTCTGTTTCATCGCCTTAAAAAAGGGGCGACGAATCTCAAGATCGATATCCCACAAAGGGGAACTATCGATTGCGAGCCTTAAGGCTTTACTTTCCTGTGCCACCACTATCCCTCCTTTACTGTTTTACTGATCGTTGTTGTTTACCCACAGCAGTTCTTGATACAGCATCTGCGCTGAAGCCCGATCATGAACGCCGCCTACCAAGCCCTGCAGGTGATACAGTGCCGTCATGTCATGCAGAATGGCACAATTGGTGGAAGTACCGTTAGAACGCTTCATTTCGCCATAAAATACGCCACCAATCTCGAGTTCTAGATGGGTAGCTTCACTGCAGGCCAGGGCAGCCAGCTCAACAATGGGGATCGTTTTTGTACCGTAGGTGATATCAACATAAGCGCGTGTTTTTTCTGGCATTGCGTCGCTTAGGGTCTGGCAAAGCCTCACCAATGTTTTGCCGTCTTGATCATCAGGCAGCGGCATTTCCTGGACCGATGCATCAGCATCGATACCAATGTTTTTGAGTTCTTCCTTAAACAGCTCAAAATTTCGCGCCGTGTCACCATTGACGGAACGGATGGCAAAGATCTTGAGTTCATCTTCGCTGGTAACAGTATTTTTGATGACCTGAATAATAGGGAAGCGCGTCTGCAGGGTTTCTGCATTATCAGGTGACTGATACTGATTAACGGCAAGATCGAACCGTCCCTGTAGCGGGATAGTTGTAACGTATGTTCTTATCATCGTGCATTTCTCCTTTCTGATATAGGGTTCATTTGGTGATGCATCTAGTATACTTTATGATACAGCTGATAACAATCCGCATTTTTAACAAACTTTTGGTGTTCTTTTTAACTGACCACCCCCACCCAAACACGAAGCAAATCTTGATTATAAACCAGGGTTTGTGAATTACTTCGCAAACAGATCAAATCATCAACAGAGAGGATTGGCTTTGTAACCAAGCTCCTGTTCTGACCAATCCGGAACCCTGTACCACCGTGGTGCCCCATCATACCGGTCCAGTGATTTTCTCTGTGCGTTGAAAAGTCAAAATTGTTGGTCACCTGCTCACTTTCAAATGTTGGCAAAACGCGAAGTAGCGTTTGTGCATCTCCGCCACCAATAATAGAGGAAATTACCAGGCATCG
>CABRLU010000203.1 GCA_902471845.1 uncultured Lachnospiraceae bacterium
TTAAGGTACGATTAATTTTATAGCCTTCGGTATGACGGAAAGCTCCACCGGAAGCTTTCCAAAAACCTGACCATCATAATCAACAACAATATCCGTATCACTTGCCGATTCAATCCGAATCCGCTCCGTTCTGAAATGACGCACCTTTGGGTGCTTCACCATCTTTTTCGTCAGTGCCTGTATACCTAAGCCCGGCATCTGACCCAAATCCATCTTCTTTACGATCATGACATCCAGGGTTCCGTCATCCGGATCCTTTTCCGGAAGCCCCCGGTACATTCCAAAACCGGCACAGGTATTCAACACCATAAAACTGATGACTTCCCTTTCTCCCCGAAACTGCATCGAATCAAACCGAACCTTTAAGGTTTCCACACCCTTTTTTGAGAAATCCAGGGCTCCTTCCATATAATAGGCCAGCTTTCCAAGCACCGCCTTTGACTCCTGAGAAACTCTATCCCCCACATTGGAACCAAAACCGCCGCTGACCCGATTGATAAAATAACGCTCGTTAATCCTGCCCACATCAATACACCGGATTTTAAATTCCATAATCATCTTACAGAAAGCCTCCGGCGTCTGAGGCGGTTTTGCATACTGAGCAAAATCATTCGCTGTCCCCACGGAAATAACCGCTAAAGGCGTCTCGCTGCCGCCCTCCATCAAACCGTTGACCACATCATTTAATGTGCCGTCACCGCCAACGGATACGACAAAGTCATACTCGCCCTTTTGTATATTTCTCGCTTCTGAAAGTGCATCCCCCTCTTGTTTCGTGTAAACCACGTCTACCTGATTTACCACCTGATTCAATACAAGGCAGCCGACCACACTTTCAATACTTTTTAAAAAATTCTGTTTTCCGGATGAAGGATTAATAATAAACTTAGCCTTCATGCGTTCCCTCCCTGTGCCTTTTTTCCTGGCGCTTCTGGCGCAGCTCCTCTTTCATATCCGCAATCCCGGTCGCTCCCGCCGCATCAATCTGACGCAGTGTCTTAACTACAAAAAATCTATCCTCATCGGTCTTTTTCAGGCGAATCTTCCCACGGATATATCCATGTTCCGCACATTCAGCCAGACAATAATAAGCCCTGTTCTTTCCTGAAAACCAACGAATACGTTTCAGCGCCGGCTTACCGCATCGATAACACCGGGTCGTGCGCACTTCCCTGTCGGACATGGCCGCCTCTTTGCTCTCAAATTCCTTTGAAATATACTTTGAATAATCCTCATACACCAGTTTGATTTCCTGCTTCCGGCTCTTTGGATTCTGATAATAATCCACCGTATACCATTTTGCCACTTCTTTTTTATCCATTGCGGCAAATATCTCTGCTGTATATTCGGCATCGTTGATTGCCCGATGAAACTCTCCTTTATGTCTGAGCTTCAGAAAATCCACCGCATATTCCAGAGACACCGCACTGCTCTCATGATTATAAAACCGGCAAAACAGCTTTTGTACATTATAATATTTAATCGGACCGACAAGCAAATCTTCCAGATGATGAAACTTCATATTTCTCTGGAGTTCCAACAGATCAAGATTCCCCCAGGTACAGAACATATAGTCCTCACCGCACCAAAGCATAAAATCGACCAGTACTTTTGGGAACACGGTCCCCCGGTTTAAATCCTTCTCCGTAATGCCCGTCAGATTTTTTGTTACATGGTGCATCTTCCTGTAGACCTTCGGTTTGATCACTTCACTGAACCGGTCAATCTCCCGTCCCTCTTCATCCAGCTTTACCGCTCCTATTTCAATAATTTCAAACGGAAGACGTTTGTTTGAAGCGTTTTTACCATATGGGGACTGGTTCCATTCAAAATCCACGACAACATATTCCATAACTAACTGTCTCACTCTCTCCGTTACATTCCTTATCATTATATCATATGTCTTTTATAACTGCGAGGATTTCTTTAAGGATGTAATTTCCTATAACATAAAAACCCGGGCGTCTTTCAAGGACGCCCGGAGAAAGCAGGAAGGTATATTATAAAGCTATCAGCCTTCAATAGATATATATTTCTGTTCTTCGATCTTAGCCGGTTCTGTTTTCGGCACAGTCAATTTCAAAATACCATCTTCAAATTTTGCGTGAATATCCTCCTGACGGACATTCTCACCAACATAAAATGTTCTGGAACACTGACCGGAATAACGCTCACGTCGGATGTATTTTCCATCGCCGTCATTTCCATTATTTTCTTCATTCTTCACAGCTGTAATCGTAAGATATCCTTTATCAAGTTTCGCTGAAACATCTTCTTTTTTATATCCCGGGAGTTCCATATCGACTTCATAAACTCCATCGGCTTCTTTCACATCAGTTTTCATCACTCCCGTTCTATACTCATTCAGCATACGTCCGGAATCACCAAAGAAATCTCTTCCGAATGGGAAATCCATCATCTCATCAAATAAACTGTTATTAAAAATACTAGGCATTAACATAAGTCATTCCTCCATTCGATTGTTTTATATGTTTTACTTGTTATAGTTGTAATATAACAGATATTAATCTATATGTCAACCCCTTTTGTCAAAAAAAATTGAGAGACATCTACAGTTCGTATGTGTCTCTCAGTTAAATTAAATTTATTATTGACCTTTAATCTGATTCGCCGTAACAGCCACCGAATGAGGAATCGGTTTCCAGTGAATCTTTGCAAACAATGCCACAATGGATATCGGCAAATAAGTAAACATAAATAATGGGAATGTAAATAAATAAAATATTTTTTTCTGGGTATTACAATAAATCTTTTTCCACTCCGTCAATGTTGTTATCAATCCCATAACGAAGAATGAAACATAGGAAGCGACCACCGAATAAAGTGCCAGCGACGTCAGCGAATCCATTAATACTTTAGAACTTGTATCTTCCGCAACAACAACACCCAGGCAGGCCAGAATAATCAGTACGGTCACCAAAAGCCCCGGAAGCAATGTCATAAACATATCATAACAGGAGAATTTAAACTCCATAAATATCCTTTTTGCCAAATCTTTCCAATATCGGAAAAATACCTGGTAAAATCCTTTTGACCACCGCAGTCTCTGATTCCATGAATCAATAAATCGTACCGGCTGCTCATCATAAAACATGGCATCGGCACAATATCCAATCTTATCACCCCGAATAATATTTTCCGTTGAAAACTGAATATCCTCCGTCAGAAGGAAACAGTTCCATCCGCCATTCCGTTTAATGATATCTTTATGCACAAGGAAGCCTGTCCCCGAAACCACACAGCTTGCTCCGAGAATCATTCGGGCATTATTCAAATATCTGGCTTCTCTTAAAAACCATAATCCATAGCCGGAAGTAATCCAGTTATCACTATAATTTTTTGAATTCCGATAACTGGTGACCAGAGAATATCCGTTGTCAAATACCGTATTCATCTGGCTGATATAATCTTTTTCCAGAATATTATCCGCATCAAATACAAAATAGCCTTCATAATAGTCCGGTCCGTACTGCTGCTTGATCATCCCGAGCAGATAGTTTAAAGCATATCCTTTTCCCTTTTGCCGCTCGTCAAATCTTTCAAAAACAATCGCTCCCGCTTTCCGGGCGACAACCGCCGTATCATCCGTACAATTGAGATCGGAAGA
>CABRLU010000204.1 GCA_902471845.1 uncultured Lachnospiraceae bacterium
CCGCCGTAATTTTATTTTTGCCGGAGCGGGAATAGCCGTTTCCCGTCAGATAGGTGTAATCATCCCTGCGGTTATAGGTCGTTACCATGTTGGAGAATTCCAGGTTTAGTTTGGCTGACAAGTCTGACGGTTGAAACTGGATGCTTACGATACGAAGCTTTTCAGCTTCATCCGAATTCATTCCCACACGGATAAAGTTGCCGACAGCAAGCTCATCGGTAAAGCTGTTATATTTGGTGATGGACAGGAAACTGTCCAGATCCATCCGCATACTCAGCTGAGGCCGGGATTCGATGGCAAGCTGTTCACAGGCAGCGGCATACAATTCCTCGGCCAAATCGACTTGAGCTATAGTGTCATCAAAGTCCGTAACAAGAATGTTTTCATTTTCATAGTCTGTATGAACGGTCAGAGATTCAAAGGTCTTTAATTCTTCACTGGTGAAACCATGCTCCAGATTGGTCATCTGAGCATAGGCGATGAGGGCTTTTCGTTCCGACTGAAGCTTTTCCATTTCCGCCAGTAGTTCAGAAACCCGGGATTTTCTGGCCTCGATGGCCGCCTGAATCTGACGGACATATTCCGCATTTTCCAGATAGAGCTGGTGATTCAGGTTGTAGAGGGCTTCATTTTCCCTATGGATACCGGAATCATAGGGCTGTGCGTAAGCCGTATAAAGTGTTACGGCGTCTGTATAGGTCAGCAGCAGATGATTCAATTCATTAATGCCGTATAAATCCCAGTTGGTTTTCCAGGAAAGCTCCTTGTCCGGTTTGATTTTTCCGGAGTTTACCGCTTCAATCTGTGCCGTCAGTTTAGGGATAATGACTTCGGTAAGACTGACATAGATACCATAATCGCTGGAATCTTCAATCTGAAGGACTCCATCGGTGGTGTGCAGTTCCCGGAGCAGGGAGGCGGCGGCCTGACAGCTTTCCAGTTCGGTATTTAATTCTTCCAGCGTCAGGTCGGTCCACGCTGCCTCACAGCGGCTGTCCGGCACCCGGTCGTAAAGCTCTGTTACCTGAGCGTTCAGATAATTCCAGGATTTGGTAAGCTCCATGTACCGGTTCCGTTTCGCATCCACATTTGCTTTATAGGCATTATATTTTGTGATGGTGGCTTCATCAAACCAGATGGGATTCAAAAAATAATCATAATTGGATATCGTATGGCTTCCAAAGTTGGCGAAGGGGAGAATATCTTTTCCGTCATCGGCCAGAACTGAAAATTGAGTATAAATGTTGTCGCTGGACGGTGTAATGACCTGGTTGGTGATCAGGTTATGAATGGACAGGTAAATGTGCGTGTCTTCACCGATATTTTCCACCTTATAAGCGCTGATGGTCCGGGCAGCTGTGTCAAAAAGAAAGACACACTCAAAGGCACGGGCCACGTCCTGAGTGAGAATGGCATAGAGGTCGGAAGCGTTGATTTCAAAGGCACGGCGCATGGCCCGAAGTTCTGTGTCCACATGCCCGATTTTCCAGTTTGGAGCGTATTCCAGAAGAATGTGCATCAGACTTAATCGGGGCTCTTTGTCATTGACAAAGGTAATATAGTTTATCGGAGCGCCCAAAGCATTCAGGTTTTCCGAATACCATTCCCGGCTCAGCTCATTGCCCATATTGACAGCCAGAGCCGTAATATCCTTATCCTGCAATTCACATTCGAGAGAATCGGCGGAGACAGACTTTATCCGTCCATCCGGTGTTTCGCGGATTTCCGGTTCGGCGTTAATGCGGAAGATTCTGCCCTCCGAGTCTTTGATCCGCATATACTGGGACAGATAATTAAAGCATGGATTTAAAACGGTCGCCTTTTTCTGAGGCAGATAAATGTATTCGGGAACTTCGAAGGATAATTCGGAAATATCCAGCAGTTTTAAGGCCATCGAATCATTTTCATAGCCAATAACAGGGGCCGCGGTCTGATTATTCGGACGGCAGACATAAAACTCCAAAGGCGTGTTGTGTTTAAAACTGTCTTGATTAAAATACATTACTGACCACCTGCCAATCTCGGGTAGGCGCATGAAATGTCAACGATACAATTTCCTTTTATGGAAATATCGTTCATTCCGGGCCGGAGACGGAACCAGGTCAGATTCCAGTCGTCCATTTTGAAAATGCCGGTATTATCCTCAATATATTTATCCTGATTGTAAAAGGTCAGTATCTGGTCCCGATTCATATAAACCGTCAACGCCCTTTCATTATCCGAATGATTGATGAGGCGGATTGTCTGATTGGCATTGGATTTAATTTTTACAATAGGATAGTAGTCCTCACTGATTTCATCCGAGCTGTTTTCCAATTGGATATCCAGTGAATCTGTACAGGTATAGGACACGGTTTCTTCCTTTGCAAAGGCGTAGGGTGCAATATTCTCGAATACAAGTTTCAGACCATAAGTTTCACAGGTTGGTTCGAAACGTTCAACGGAAATAAAGTTTCCGTAATAGTCTACGGATTCAAAGATTTCATTTTCGCAGCCGGAAAAATACAGCCGCTTTGGTTCATTACAGCCGTTCAGCCAACGACGAATTTGGCGCAGTTCGGAATCTGTAATGACAGAACCGTCATTTTTGACGACGGAAATATGGATTTTAAGAACATCGCTGTATTTCAGACCCTTCCGTATAGGAATGGGGTGATGTAGGTTGATATCCCCCTTGATGACAGACTTTTCGTACAGGGTCGTCAGCGGAGAATCATTGTCGAAACCCACCAGCCGAAGCTGGAAGGTTTCGGAGGATGTTCCGTTAAAGTTAAATGAATGTGCAAATAGTGCCATAAGTACCTCCTTTTTATTTTAAGCCGATTTTACGGGCGTCTTTATAAAATTCTTTGCCGATCATCGGCGCAATGCTCCTGGCAAGCTGGCGCAGTTCCCGAACCGTGTATTCGTCGGCTTTGCCTTCAACCTGAATCAAAGGCGCATCGAATACATTGGTTACGGTGTCCGGGCTCTGAGGCGCAGAAAATTGCGGAAGAGCGTGAACAAGTACCGGTGCGGTGTCTGCCAAATCCCGGATGGTGTTCCACTGGGTTTCTGTCAGCACTGCCTCTTTGTTGCGGCCGAGGAAAATACCGTCCTCCCCGGTGGCCTGCAAGATACCGCCATGACTGAATCCGGCGGCTTTCAGAGCGTTTAGAATGTGAATATTCTGTTCGGCGGTGCCGGTCCAGCCTCCCTGCCCTCCGGCCCATTCATGGAGCAGCTGATAATTTCTGTCGCTGGTTGCCCAACCGTTGTAGAGAAGTCTGTCATGGATAGAGACTTCCTTTAACAGCCAGCTCAGTCCTTTTGTCGATGGGCTTGGCTCCAGTCCGAGATCATTTGGAGATTTTGGACCGGATGGGGCAGCGAGCTGCTGTGGCGTTTCTGCCGGAGGGGCTTTATATTCTTTTTCTGCCGGTTTTGGTGCAATTGACTGGATGACGGATTGATTTTCACGTTTGGACGTGTCGATCTTGTCGGTGACAATTGTTGATTTTGCCGCCGCGTCCTTCATTGCATCCGTATACTGTTTGGCTGCATTTTTGGCTGAGAGCCACGGTTTGGCAATGTCCGCTGACATGTCCACGCCGATCTTATTTAATTCTCC
>CABRLU010000205.1 GCA_902471845.1 uncultured Lachnospiraceae bacterium
TGGAGACGGCGGATGAACACGTGCCGGAATATTTACGTTTGTCTCAGGCGGAACGTGAATTGATGGAGCGTCAGAAACGGGAGAAACAGTCATGATTATCCGGCCGATGACGGCGGAAGATATTGACGCCGTTCTTATTGTTGAAAATGCCTGTTTTACAGACCCGTGGAGTCGGAAAAGTTTTGAGGATTCTCTGAATGAGCCGCCGGCCTATTTACTGGTGATGGCGGATGATGCAAAAGAAAAAATTGCAGGGTACTGTTGTTTGTATCATGCCCTGGATGAGGGAGAAATTGTTAATGTGGCTGTCGCTCCTGAGTATCGTCAAAAGGGGTATGGGGGAGAATTGGTCCGGGCGTTGATGGTGCTTGGAACTTCCCTTGGAGAGAATCGCTTCTTCCTGGAGGTCCGGGCGGGAAATACAGCAGGAAAGCGACTGTATGAAAGCCTGGGCTTTGAGATGTGTGGGATAAGAAAGGGCTTCTATTCCAATCCAAAGGAAGATGCGGTACTGATGATGTGGGAGAAAGCGTCTGTCTGCCAGTAATCTCCTATGTATCTGACCGGACGGATTTTGTATAATAAAACCGAAACCTGACGACAGAGTATGCAAAGGAGTAAATCATGGAAAAAAATACAAAAATTTGTTATTGCTGTGGTCGTATGATTGGACAGGAAGATTATATGCATATTGAAAAGGTCTGGGGATACTTTTCAAAAGGGAAGGACGGACAGAAGCACAGCATTGATCTGTGCGAAGACTGCTATGACAGCTGGATTCGGGATTTTAAAAAATCACCGGATATTTCGGAAACAACAGAATTGGTGTAGAGATTGATATAAAGAGGGAAAAATATGTTGGATTTGTGTTTATTAGGAACGGGAGGGATGATGCCGCTGCCCTATCGGTGGCTGACGTCCCTGATGCTCCGTTATAATGGAAGCAGTCTTCTGATTGACTGTGGGGAGGGGACTCAGATTACCATCCGGGAAAAGGGTTGGAGCTTCCGACCACTGGACGTGATCTGTATTACCCATTTTCATGGTGATCATATCAGCGGACTTCCGGGAATACTGCTGGCAATGGCAAATTCGGATAGAAAAGAGCCGTTGCTGATGATTGGCCCGAAGGGGCTGATTCGGGTTGTGAATTCATTGAGAGTGATTGCACCGGAGCTGCCATTTGACATTGAGTTCATTGAACTTACGCAGACACAGCAGCATATAGAAACTCATGGATATCATATTGATGCTTTTCGAGTGAATCATAAAATTACCTGCTATGGATATAGTATATCTATTCCGAGAGCGGGCCTTTTTGATGTGGAAAAGGCAAAGGCCAATGAGGTCCCGTTAAAATACTGGAATCGTTTGCAGAAGGGCGAAACCATTGAAGCGGATGGACGATTATTCGAACCGTCTATGGTACTTGGAGAAGCGCGCAAGGGAATCAAGGTTACGTATACGACAGATACGCGGCCGACGGATTCAATTCGTCAGAATGCGAAGGGTTCGGATTTATTTATTTGCGAGGGAATGTATGGTGAACGTGGAGATATCAACAATGCAGTGAAGTATAAGCATATGACCTTCGAAGAGGCGGCTGGACTTGCGAGAGATGCTGATGTTAAAGAATTATGGCTGACCCATTATAGCCCGGCAATTAATCATCCGGAAATATTTATGGATGATGTCCGTCGGATTTTTCCAAATGCCCATGCGGCGAAGGATCGACGGTCAATGGAACTGAATTTTGAGGAATAGAGGAATAGCGGTATGGAAAAAGATATTTATATTCTTGCGATAGAATCTTCCTGTGACGAAACTGCGGCGGCCGTAGTGAAAAATGGAAGAGAAGTTTTGTCTAATATTATATCATCTCAGATTGAATTGCATAAGCTCTATGGCGGTGTGGTGCCGGAAATTGCATCCAGAAAACATATTGAAAAGATTAATCCGGTGATTCGGGAGGCATTAGCTGAAGCCGGCATGAAACTGGAAGATATGGATGCCATCGGCGTCACTTATGGACCGGGGCTTGTTGGTGCGCTTCTTGTTGGCGTTGCAGCAGCGAAAGCAATCAGTTATGCAAAAAACATCCCGTTGGTA
Organism: uncultured Lachnospiraceae bacterium; assembly: GCA_902471845.1. Taxonomy (GTDB): domain Bacteria; phylum Bacillota; class Clostridia; order Lachnospirales; family Lachnospiraceae; genus Frisingicoccus. Next base: position 2,110 of record CABRLU010000205.1, read on the forward strand.
GGTGTTCATCACATCGAAGGACATATTTCCGCCAACTATATTGAGAATAAAGATTTAGAACCGCCATTTCTCGGAATGGTCGTATCCGGAGGCCATACCCATCTGGTCATGGTAAAGGATTACGGTAAATATGAGATTCTTGGAAAAACGCGGGACGATGCCGCGGGAGAAGCTTTTGATAAAGTGGCAAGAGCAATAGGGCTTGGATATCCGGGAGGACCGAAGATCGACAAGCTGGCCAAGGAAGGAAATCCCCAGGCTATTGCGTTCCCGAGAGCCCATGTGGCAGATGCACCGCTGGATTTTAGTTTTAGCGGTCTGAAGTCCTCGGTTTTGAATTATATCAATTCATGCGAAATGAAACATCAGGAAATTTGCCGTGCTGATGTGGCGGCCTCTTTTCAGGCGGCTGTTGTGGATGCAATTGTCAGCCATACGATTGAGGCGGCAAAGACATATCATATAGATAAAGTAGCATTGGCCGGAGGTGTGGCTTCAAATTCTGCACTTCGTCAGGCTATGAAAGAAAAATGCGAAGCGGCCGGGCTCAAATTTTATTATCCGTCACCAATTCTCTGCACGGATAATGCGGCGATGATCGGATGCGCTGCTTACTATGAATATCTTGCAGGAACACGTCATGGTTTGGATTTAAATGCTGTGCCGAATTTGAAAATCGGACAGAGATGATCAAGGGTCATATATAATAGAAGAAAATTGTGAAAAATGCCCTCTGAATTGGTGTTTGTATAAGTGCATAAACACTACATTTAGGGGGTAAAATCAGCGTTAAGAAAAACGAAAAAAAGTGTCAAAAAAATGTTGACATATGAAGGGCTTGATGATATTATAATCTTTGCCGTTTGACGGTGTGAAAATAACGAAGAAAATTGTGCGGATGAGAAAAAATGCTTGACAAGCATTAAAAGACCTGTTAAACTATTAAAGCACTGTTTTGGAGAGGTGTCCGAGTGGTTTAAGGAGCTGGTCTTGAAAACCAGTGACTCCGAAAGGGGCCGTGGGTTCGAATCCCACCTTCTCCGTTGCGTGAGCACTTAACGAGGTGTTTTCGAGTTTAGTGCGGAACGTATTCCGCGAACCTTAGCGAAACGTTGTTGAGCTTAGTTGAGCGGAGAATATATCTAAAGTCAATATAAGAATGATTTTCTACTATGCTTGGAGAAGTACCCAAGAGGCCGAAGGGGCTCCCCTGGAAAGGGAGTAGGCCGTTAATAGCGGCGCGAGGGTTCAAATCCCTCCTTCTCCGCTTCAAGCATTGAAAAAATGTTTGAAAAAAGATGTTGACAAAAATCGAAAGATGTGCTATCATTAAGAAGTTGCACGACGGAAATGAGCAACATCAAAAAAATGAACATTGACAATTAAACAATAAAACAATCCCGAAAGTTCTTTAAGAG
>CABRLU010000206.1 GCA_902471845.1 uncultured Lachnospiraceae bacterium
AACGGTAGCCGCAATAGACAGAGATACCCTTGCCCCTTCGATCACCCGGCTGAAAATATCCCGGCCAAGGTGATCCGTCCCGAAAATAAATTCCCGGCACGGCGCAATAAATTTCTGGGACAGTTCCATTTTTGTCGGATCGTGAGGTTCTAAGAACGGCGCAAAAATCGTTACCAAAACAATTAAGGCGGACAAAACAATGCCGGTATACAATATATAATTTTTTCGATTGACGATTTTTTTCTTTTGTCTTTTCATCAGGCATCCTCCCCGCCATATTTGAGTTTCGGGTCCAGACATGCATAAATAATATCGACGATCAGATTAACCATGGCATAGCCAAAGGCGATAAGTAAAACACAGCCTTCAATCATGGGCGTGTCTTTCGCATTAATCGCGTCAATTAAAAGCCCTCCTACACCCGGCCATGAAAAGATATTTTCTATGATTACCGCTCCGCCGAGAATATGACCGATTTGAAGTCCGATCACCGTAATGATTGGAGGCAGAGCATTTTTAAGCATGTGCCGTGTGATAATTTTATTCCATTTAAGCCCCTTGGCCCTGGACACCCAAATGTAATCCTGGCCCATCACATCCAGCATACTGCTGCGCATCATACGGGTCGTCGCCGCCGTCATTCCCATGGACAATGTCACTGCCGGAAGAATAAGACTCTGCGGCCCCTGCATGCCGCCCACCGGCAGCAACTTTAATTTCAAAGCACAGACAATAATCAGCACAATGGCCACCCAGAAGGATGGAAAAGAAGAAATCAGCAGCGTAAACAGACGTCCCGCATGGTCCAGAAAACGGTTGTGGTGTAAGGCACTGACAATACCAAAGGGAATCGAGATAACAATCGAAAGAGCCACCGCAGCAAGCCCAAGTCGAATCGTATTCGGCACGCGGAGTTTCAGCATATAAGACACCGGCTTATTATACTTATAGGATGTTCCCAGTTCTCCCTTGAAGGCATTGATGACCCACTCAAAATACTGCTCATGAACGGGCCTGTCTAAATCATATTTACTCCGTACCCGTTCAAGATTTTCGCTATTGACCGCACTTTCTCCGCCAACGGAATATAAAATAGCTGTTGCCGTATCTCCCGGTGTTACATGAACGGTAAAATAGGTCAGCGTGGCCACCATCCAGAGCACGACAAAAACCGTCACCATCCGTTTAACAATGTATTTAATCATAGATAAAGCTCCAAAAATCGTTTATTTTAAAGATGTTTCGTAAGGTACGATAAAATCATGAGCCGCCGCATTATACTGAAAATCTGCCACATCTTTGGACAGGGCAAAGACCGCGCCGTACAGAGCCGGAGTAAAGATTGCGGCATCCTCCTGAGCCAGAGCCTGAGCATCTTTACTGTACTGATATTTTTCTTCCATATCAGTCGTCGCCTTACATTCATCTAAAAGTGAATTCATCGATTCATTCACATAGCCAATGTCATTATTTTTATAATAAGTATCCATATAGTAGGCCGGCGTCGGTATGTAGGCCGAAGCGGCAGAATTCAAAGCCATGTCGAAATCGCCATTTTGAATCAACTCGTTCATAGCCGACCACTCCAGGACTTCCACCGACGTATCAATTCCGATATTCGCATAATATCCCTGAGTTGCCTGAACGATCAACTGGCATCCCGGCCGTTTTGTAAAAGTAATCAACTTAAGGGTCAGCTTTTCGCCGTCTTTATCCAGATAGCCATCCTTATCGCTGTCTGTATAACCGGCTTCTTCAAGAAGGCTCAGCGCCTTATCCGGATCATAATCATAGGTATCCACATCCGTATTGGCCCATGGCATATCGTCCATTAACATTCCCTTTGGCACGCCGCCTACACCGAGCAATACATCATTGACAATCTCTTCTTTATTAATTGCATAAATGAGAGCTTTCCGTACTCGTTCATCCTGGAAAGTATCTTTTTTCATGTTGTATTCATAAAAGTAAGTCCGCGCCGTATTGAATTTGGAAACCTGTACATTTTCTGAATCGGCCAGGGTTTCCAGATCGCTGAAAGGCACATCGGACGCGATATCGATTTCTCCGTTCTGTACCGCAAGACTCCGGGCACTGGCATCTGTGATACTCCGCACAATTCGCCGGGTAACATTGGTTTCCACCGGCTGCCAATAGCCGTCATATACGGAACATTCAAAAGTACCGGAGATTTCGTCAAAGGAATCCTGTTTAAAATATCCGGTTCCCACAGCCTTAACAAAATTTCCGCTGTCATCCACAGAGGACGGGGCTACGACCACTGTTCCCACATAAGAAAGAGCCGCCGGCAAATCCGTTGTCTTCCGGGACGTTGTAAACTGCACTGTAAAATCATCTAAAACTTTGACCGATTCGATAAATGTAGAGCCGACAAAAGCGGAATTATTTGCCAATTCCCATTCGATGGACCATTTCACGGCCGCTGCATCCATCCGCGTCCCGTCATGGAAGGTCACATCGTCCCGCAGTTTAAATTCCCAGGTGTTATCTCCCGTCATCTCCCATTCCGTCGCCAGATTCGGCTGCAATGAGAAATCTTCATCAGCATGAACCAGCGTCTCACACACACCGGCAACTTCTTTCAGCATTGTCGCCGATGTAACATTCGCCACATCCACCGTTGTCAATGTATCCGGAAATGCAATCCGCAGCACTTTTTCATCATCCGAAACCCCGGCTTCACTTTCCGATACCGACGCAATATCCACTGCCGCTGCGTCTTTTGCCCCTGAACCGCAGGCTGTCAATGCCGATGCACAGATCATAGCCGCCATAAAAATACTTATCCCTCTTTTTTTCATATCTTTTCTCCTCAATTGAAATCTCAGGTTTTATTCCTTCTTCATGCACAAATAACAATAAAAAACCACAAAGGTCCGCACAAAAAACAGCGAAACCTTCGTGGTTTCATTCATCTTGACTATCCTCTGGCCTTCGTGACCAGTTGGTTTCAATTCTAACTTATATCTTATATACTGTCAATGAAAAAAATGCATTCCCTGCTGATAAATTGCAATGTCTGTCAGCTTCTTTCATTTCGATGTCCGTCCAAGCTCTTCCTTTCCCGATGGCTGATAACAATACCGGCTGTAATAAGAATCAAGGCCACAGCTCCCTGAACGAGAGAAATCTGTTCGGATTCGTGCAGGAGCACGGCCGAAAGTATAACGCCAAAAACCGGTGTCATAAAGCAGAAAACCGCCACCCTGGATACCGGATTATATTTGAGAAGCTGGCTCCATATGGTATAGGCCATCGCCGAAGCAAACGCCAGATACAAAAGCATGAGAGCGGCCTTTGTAGAAGGCACAGTAATCCGTCCGCCCATGCCAAATCCCACGACCATCATAACAATTCCGCCAATAAAAAACTGGTACCCGCTCAACATGACCGGATTATCCGTTTTGGAATATTTCTTCATGATTACCGAGGAAAAAGCATAGGCCACTGTGGAGAGAAGGACAAGACC
>CABRLU010000207.1 GCA_902471845.1 uncultured Lachnospiraceae bacterium
TGAAAGTCACAGCAACAGACCATATGAAGTACCTGGACACAATGGAAGCCGTGGATTCCGACATTATGAACAAAGTTCTGAACGCTATGGAGCATTACGACTATCATCGTTATACCGAAGCGGATGTCCGCTCTGCCCTTGCCAGGGATGTACTGAATCCGGAAGATTTCGCCGCTCTGCTCTCCCCGGCTGCTTTTCCTCTTCTTGAGGAAATGGCTCATAAGGCTCAGTATGAAACCCGGAAACACTTTGGCAATTCGGTATGTATGTTTACACCGCTCTACATCGCCAACTACTGCGAAAATGAATGCGTCTACTGTGGATTCAACTGCAAAAACAAAATCCATCGGGCCAAACTGACCTATGAAGAGATCGATCACGAATTGTCTGTCATTGCCAAAACCGGTTTAAAGGAAATTCTTATCCTCACTGGAGAATCCCGCCATATGTCAGATGTGGAATATATCGGTGAAGCCTTAAAGCTGGCCCGCAAATATTTCTCTACTATCGGTATTGAAATCTATCCGCTGAACTCGGACGAATACCGCTATCTTCACGAATGCGGTGCCGACTTTGTCAGCGTTTATCAGGAAACCTATAATCCGGTCAAATATGAACAGATGCACCCAAGCGGTCCAAAGCGCGTTTATCCATACCGGCTGAATGCCCAGGAACGGGCTTTGATGGGTGGTATGCGAGGTGTATCCTTCGGCGCTCTTTTAGGACTTGATGATTTCCGAAAAGATGCCTTTGCTTCGGGAATGCACGCCTACTATATACAGCAAAAATATCCGCATGCTGAGATTTCCTTTTCTACACCGCGTCTCAGACCTTATGTCAACAATGCAGATAATAATCCAAATGATGTTCACGAGCCTCAGCTTTTGCAGGTCATGCTGGCCTATCGTCTCTTTATGCCTTTTGCCGGAATCACCATTTCTACCCGGGAACGAGCCGGCTTCCGCGACAACGTCATCGGCATGGCGGCTACAAAAATCTCTGCCGGTGTCAGTGTCGGTGTGGGCGGCCACGAAGAAGAAGCCAAGGGCGATGAACAGTTTGAAATCTCCGACCCACGGAGTGTCATCGAGGTCCATCAGGCCATCTTAAATCATGGATTACAGCCGGTATATACCGACTATCTGTGGGTATAAATTTGAACTAAAAGGTGGAATCAACTCTTTACATTTGATTCCACCTTTTTATGCGATTTATTTCTTCCGTTTTTTCGCTGGCGCCAATGGTGTACATTTAAAAATACTGATTCCCAGTGGCGGCACAACAATCTTAATCGAATCGTCCCGTCCATCACATTCTTCGGCCTTCGATTGTTTCAATCTCGGATTCACATTGCCTTCACCGCCGAATTTTACCGCATCGCTGTTAAAGATTTCTTTGAATTTTCCACGGAACGGCACACCGATTTTATAGTCCTTCCGTACAACCGGTGTAAAATTGCAGACTACCAGCAGGGTTTCATCCTTTTTCGACGTATTTCGTGTAAATACGACAATGCTCTCATCAGCCGATATATCATTGATCCACTCAAAGCCTTCCGGTTCATCATCCAGGATATAAAGCGCCGGATATTCCTTATAAAAATGAATCAGTTCCCGCATATAGTCCTGCATCTTTTTATGCATTTCATGTTCCAGCATGAACCATTCCAGACTCTTGCCCTCATTAAATTCCGTAAACTGGGCAAAGTCCTGACCCATGAACAAAAGCTTCTTTCCCGGATGACACATCATAAAACCATAGGCTGCCCGCAGATTCGCAAACTTATCTTTGTATTCGCCCGGCATTTTTCCAATCATGGAGCCTTTGCCATGAACGACCTCATCATGGGACAAGACGAGCATAAATTTTTCACTGTAAGCATAAATCATACTGAACAACAGTTGCCCATAGGCGCCCTTTCGGAATAATGGGTCCAGTGACATGTATCCAAGGAAATCATTCATCCAGCCCATATTCCACTTCATATCAAAGCCCAAACTGTCATCTTCCACCGCTCCGGTCACCTTCGGCCAGGCCGTGGATTCTTCCGCAATCATCTGAACCTCCGGATTTCGTTTTTTCATCATGGAATTCAAATGTTTCAAAAACTCAATGGCTTCCAGATGTTCCTTTCCGCCATACATATTTGCCACCCATTCACCGTCATTCCGGCCATAATCCAGATAAAGCATGGAAGCCACCGCATCCATACGCAGACCGTCCACATGGTACTGCTCTACCCAGTACATGGCATTGGCAATAAGGAAATTGCTCACCTCTTTCCGGCCATAATCAAAGATCAGTGTTCCCCAATGTGGATGTTCTCCCCGCCGTGGATCCGGATGCTCATAGAGCGGACCGCCGTCAAATCGGGCCAGTCCATTTAAATCCCGTGGAAAATGGGCCGGTACCCAGTCCAGAATAACACCGATGTCATGCTGATGAAGGTAATCCACAAAATACATAAAATCTTCCGGTGTTCCATAACGGGAAGTCGGTGCATAGTAACCCGTCACCTGATAGCCCCAGGATTCATCCAGCGGATGTTCCATGACCGGCATAAGTTCTACGTGCGTGTAGCCCATATCCGTCACATAATCCGTCACCTTTTCTGCTAATTCCCGGTAGTTATAAAATCCGGCCGGCTCCACAACCGTCTCATTGCCATCCTCATCCGTTTCAATGACCGCATCGGGACGCATAAAACCTGCCAGATGAAGTTCATAGACAAATTCCGGCTTTTCTTTTTTCGCCAGTTTTTTCCTCTGAGACATCCAGGATGCATCCTGCCATTTATAGCATTTTTCAATATTATAAATGACTGAGGCATTATCCGGACGCATCTGCATCAACGTTCCATACGGGTCCGATTTTAAGACAACAGTGTCACCTTTCACTTTAATCTCGTATTTATAAATTTCTCCTTCTTTCAAACCGGGGATGAATAATTCATGGATATCACCGTCCCGGCGCTGCATCGGATGACGTCTGCCATCCCACTGGTTGAAATCGCCGACAACACTGACACGGATAGCCTTCGGCGCCCATACAGCAAAGCGGACACCTTTTACCCCCTGAACGGTCATCGGATGGGCTCCAAGGACTTTATAAATTTCATAGTGGATGCCCGCCTGAAATTTCTTAATATCTTCAATCTGAATTGTGGCCGGAAAAGCGTAAGGGTCCCGGCATTTTACTGTGTGGCCTTCCCCATAAGTCACACGATAATGATAACCAGGAATCGCTTCCTCAGAAAGCAGAATAGCAAAATAGTCCTCATCTACTTCCCGCATCTCCACAGCTTCCTGCCCTTTCACAAGAATCTCACACTTTTCTGCTCCTGGGAAATAAGCCTGTATAAGAATACCTTCATCCACCTTATGGGGTCCTAAAATCTGCTTCGGACGGTCATGCTCCGAATAAATAATCGCCTCAATTTCCGGCCATTGCATATACCCCAATAATTTATCTTCCATA
>CABRLU010000208.1 GCA_902471845.1 uncultured Lachnospiraceae bacterium
TGATTACGCTTTAGCTGCCTAATCGCAGCTTGTCAGCCTCAGATCGCTCACTGTCTGAGAATCTGGCATCGAACTTGTGAGGCCCTCCGTTGCCAAAGCTTTGAGGCATCGGAAGATTTATGAAGCTACTAAAGTCAGAAGCCTGTCATTCGGCGTCTGACTGAGGGAATGTCCATAGAATGACTATGATGGAAGATGCCTGGACGGATGTGCCTTCGGACCGGGGTTCGACTCCCCGCAGCTCCACTCATAGGTCGTATTGTAAAACACCTGAAAACTTTATGTTTTCAGGTGTTTTGCGTTTTAAATATACGGGGTTTTATAGTATAATTATATAAACAGGATGATAAAGAGAATGTAGAAGAATAGATCTGGACATATAATATATGTATAAAGCGGTACTATAAAGAGGTATCGCTTTTATCTTTTAATGAAATACTTGCACAAAATCAGGAGGATCTCTATGTCAAATCGATTAAAAAATGAAAAATCGCCCTATCTTTTGCAGCACGGGGATAATCCGGTAGACTGGTATCCATGGGGTGATGAGGCCTTTAAAAAGGCAGCTGATGAAAATAAGCCGGTTTTTCTCAGCATTGGGTACTCGACCTGCCACTGGTGCCATGTGATGGCCCATGAATCTTTTGAAGATGAAAAGGTGGCGGAGCTGCTCAATAAAAATTTTATTTCTATTAAAGTGGACCGGGAAGAGCGGCCGGATATTGATGCGGTCTATATGTCCGTCTGTCAGGCCCTCACCGGCGCCGGAGGATGGCCGTTGACAATTATCATGACACCGGAACAGAAGCCTTTCTTTGCCGGGACTTATTTTCCGAAAGGCAGTCGCTATGGTCAGCCTGGACTGACGGACATACTCAGACAGGTAGCCGCTTTGTGGCAAACCCGCAGAAAGGAATTGGAAGACAACGCGGAAATGATCATTGATGCTATTGTCCGGAACGGTCGGGAAGAAAGCGGTATATCCGGAACACCGGATAAAACCATTTTAGCGGAAGCTTATACGATGTTTCAGGAACAGTTTGACAGGAAGTGGGGCGGTTTTGGCACAGCACCGAAATTTCCGACGCCCCATCATCTGCTTTTCCTGATGCGGTATGCTGAAGTGGAAAAGGCTCCTGAAGCTCTTAAAATGGTGGAAATTACGCTGGAGGCCATGGCCAGAGGCGGAATCCATGACCATATCGGCGGCGGATTTTCTAGATATTCGACAGACAAACAATGGCTTGTTCCCCATTTTGAAAAAATGCTCTATGATAATGCATTGCTTTTATGGACTTATGCGGAAGCTTACCGTATAACAAGAAAAGAACTTTACGGGGCGGTAGCCCGGGACATAGCAGACTATATGCTCAGAGAGCTGGCAGACGGCGGATTTTACTGCGGACAGGATGCGGACAGCGACGGCGTGGAAGGGAAATATTATGTTTTTACACCGGAAGAGGTAAAGGCGGTCCTTGGTGATGAGGATGGAGAGGAATTCTGTTATTATTATCATATTACGGACAGAGGGAATTTTGAAGGCAAAAGTATCCCAAATACAATCGGGAACCCTGCGACGGATATTTCGGATTTGGAGCGCCATGAAATATGGAAAAAACAATTATATGATTATCGTCTGGAACGGACCCGACTGCATAAAGATGATAAAATCTTATTATCTTGGAATGCCTGGGCCATTATCGCTCTTGTAAGGGCCGGAGATATCCTGGGGGAACCTTCCTGTCTCGAAGCGGCGGTACGGACAAAAAATTTTATCGAAGAGAAGATGATTGATGGGAATCATCGGCTGTATCTTCGTTTTCGGGACGGTGAGGCCGCCAATGCGGGCCAGTTGGATGATTATGCAGTTTATGCCCTGGCATTGCTTGAGCTTTATCAGGCCACATTTGAAATAGAATATTTGTCCCTGGCTGTTTTACGGGCAAAGCAGATGCGGGAACTTTTTGAGGACCGGGAAAAGGGCGGATATTATATGACAGCCTTTGATGGAGAAACATTAATCTCCCGGCCAAAAGAAACCTATGACGGCGCCATTCCTTCCGGCAATTCAGTTGCAGTCATGGTTTTGCAGAAATTGGCCCTGCTGACAGCAGAAAGAACATGGCAGGAGGCTGCAGAGCGGCAGATGCGATTTTGTGCCGGTGAAATCCAGCGGTATCCCGTCGGTTATAGCTTTGCCTTGATGGGTTTGACTATGGCGTTTTATCCTCATAGAGAGCTTGTCTGTGTGGTTAAAGAACGTATTCCGGAAGAATTAAAACAATATGTCAGTCAGTATGGAGCTGATGATATCAGCGTTCTCGTTAAAACAGAAAAAAATGAAGAAGAACTTTTAAAGTATGCACCTTTTACGGCAGAATACCCGGTACCGGAGACAGAACCGGCCTATTATCTTTGTGAGAACGGAACATGTAAGATGCCTGTGACATCGGAAGTGGTTAAAACGTGGATTTTAGGGAATAATCCAGATATCCTTTAAAGAAAAGAGGTTTTTGGATGAATGGGTTTGTAAAATCCTATTTCGAAAATATTATTCCTGTTTCCTTCATACTTGAGACCGGTACGGAGCGAATGAAGCTCGGTCAGGGAGAACCCAAATTTACAGTGACTATGACGCAGATGCCGGACAAGAAGAGTCTTTTGACAAGTACGTCACTGGCGCTCGGAGAAGCTTATATGCAGGGAAATCTGAATGTGGATCACGACTTGTATGAAGTACTGGATGTTTTTATGGGACAAATGGGGAAATTTACGACAGACAAAAAAGCATTAAAAAAGCTGATGGATTCTTCCAGAAGCAAAACGAATCAGAAAAAAGAAGTTTCCTACCATTATGATATTGGAAATGATTTTTATCAAAAGTGGCTGGATGAGACGATGAGCTATTCCTGCGGTTATTTTAGGTCGGAGAACGACAGTCTTTATCAGGCTCAGGTAAATAAAGTGGACCATATCCTGCAGAAACTTCATCTGAAAAAAGGAATGTCCCTTTTGGATATTGGATGCGGATGGGGATTTTTGCTTAAGCGGGCAGCCAAAGAATATGGCGTCCGGGGAACGGGAATTACACTGAGCCATGAACAGTATGACAAATTTCGGCAGGATATTCAGAAGGAAGGTTTAGAAGACTTACTGGATGTCCGATTGATGGATTACCGGGAGCTGGAAAAGTCGGGGATGCTTTTTGACCGTGTGGTCAGCGTTGGTATGCTGGAACATGTGGGACGGGGAAATTATGAACTATTTATGAAAAATGTCCATCAGGTTCTGAAACCCGGCGGCCTGTTTCTTTTGCATTTTATCAGCGGGCAGAAGGAACATTCAGGAGACGCCTGGATGAAAAAATATATTTTTCCGGGCGGCATGCTTCCGAGCCTTCGAGAGATGATCTATATGCTTCCCGAATTTGATTTTCATACACTGGATGTAGAAAGCCTGCGCAGCCA
>CABRLU010000209.1 GCA_902471845.1 uncultured Lachnospiraceae bacterium
ATAATTTATCTTCCATAACAACCCCTCCTTAGTCTCTAACTATTTTTTTCAGCAACAGACGCTGCTTTCTTGCAATCTGGATAAGCCTTATACTTATAAGTGAGAAAAACACCTGAAATATTGCCTAACATTTCTTCTCCATCCTTTTACGGTATTATACCATATAAAAACACCCCTGAAAAGTATTGACCTTTCAGAGGTGTTTCTCTCTCTGTTTTTATTGATTTATTTAATCACGCGAACCTTTACAACGCCGTCCAGGGCTGCAACAGACTGAACTGCTTCATCAGCAACGGCAGCTTTTGTATCGGCCAGAATATACATCCAGTCGCCCTTTGTACCGCTGACAAGTTTTTCTGTCTCTCCGATAATCGCAGAAAGTTTTTCTGCAACACCTGCAGAAGCTTTACAGCATACGGAAATGCGTCCTGCTGCTGTGCATACGCCAAGGTCAGCCGCCGGATAATTTACCGAATTTTTGATGTTACCATTTTCAATGAAATCACGAACTTCTTTTGCAGCCATAATTGCACAGTTATCTTCGGATTCTTCCGTAGAAGCTCCAAGATGAGGCATGGCAATGACACCTTCCATATTCGCTGTTTTGAAGTTCGGGAAGTCAGTTACATATTTTGCAACCTTTCCGGCTTTAAGCGCTTCTTCCATAGCATCATCATCCACAAGGACATCTCTCGCATAGTTCAGGACGATAACGCCATCTTTCATCTGGTCAAAAGCTGCTTTGCCAACCATTTTCTTTGTAGAATCCATAGCTGGTACATGAATCGTAATAAAATCGCTGTTTTTGTAGATTTCATTCAAATCATCCGTTGTTGCAACAGTTCCGGAAAGTTTTGCTTTCATCGCATCATTCAGGAATGGATCATATCCGGTAACGATCATACCGAGAGCATCACAGGCATTGGCAACCATAGCGCCGATAGCTCCTAAACCGATAACACCAATCTTTTTGCCGAGAATTTCTGTACCGGCAAAAGCCTTTTTAGCTTTTTCCATTGTTTTAGAGATATTCTCATCGCCTTTGTTTTCTGTTACCCAGTTCGCACCGGCAACTACATTACGTGTTGCCATAAAAAGTCCGGCAAGAACAAGCTCCTTAACACCGTTGGCATTCGCTCCCGGCGTATTGAAAACAACGATACCTTTTTCAGCACATTTATCCAACGGAATATTATTAACACCGGCTCCGGCTCTGGCCACGGTCAGAAGACCTTCTGGCAGCTCCATATCGTGCATTGCCGCACTTCTTACCATTGCTACCTGAGCATCGGCAAAATTTTCTGTCTTTTCATAGGCATCGGTAAAGATATCCATTCCGATAGCGGCAATTGGATTTAAACAATTGATTTTATACATTTTAAACACCTCTTATTTATTTTCAGCAGCAAACTTCTTCATAAATTCAACAAGAGCCTCAACACCTTCATATGGCATTGCATTATAAATGCTTGCTCTCATACCGCCAACAGTACGATGACCTTTCAGATTTTCAAATCCGGCTTTCTTTGCCTCAGCAACAAATTTGTCTTCCATTTCTTTGTCACCGATAACAAACGGGATATTCATTAAAGAACGGTCTTCTTTTACAACAGTTCCCTTATAGAAATCCTGAGAATCCAGATAATCATAGAAAAGCTTTGCTTTCTTTTCATTCTTCTCTTTCATAGCTTCCAGACCACCGTTTTTCAACAGCCATTTGAACACTTTTCCGCAAATATAAATGCCATAAGCCGGCGGTGTATTGTAAAGAGAATTATTATCGGAATGAATCTTGTATCTCAGCATGTTTGGTGTTCCCGGAAGAACATCTTCTGAAATTAAATCTTTACGGATAATGCAGATAACTACACCGGCAGGTCCTACATTCTTCTGAGCACCTGCATAAATCATACCGTATTTAGACACATCCACTGGTTCGGATAAGAAGCAGGAAGACTGGTCAGAAATCAGAATCTTGCCCTTTGTATTTGGAAGTGTTTTATATTTTGTTCCATAAATTGTATTGTTTTCACAGATATATACATAATCCATATCGTCTGTGATCGGTAAATCCGAACAATCCGGGATATAAGAGAATGTCTTATCTTTGGAGGATGCCAGTTCTACAGCTTCGCCAAAAATAGCGGCTTCTTTCCATGCCTTTGTTGCCCACTGTCCGGTAATAACATAACCGGCTTTGCGATTTTTCATAAAGTTCATTGGAATCATCGCAAACTGTGTGTTTGCTCCACCCTGAAGGAAAAGTACCTCGTAATTATCCGGAATATTCATCAAAGTTCTCAAATCTGCTTCTGCCTCATTAATGATTGTTTCAAAAGCTTTGGAACGATGACTCATTTCCATAACACTCATACCTGTTCCCTTGTAATCCAGCATTTCATCTGCTGCTTCCTGCAAAACTTCCACTGGTAAAACAGCTGGTCCTGCTGAAAAATTCCATACTCTGCTCATTTCTCTTATCTCCTTTTCTTTTAATAATACTTTACTTTCTAATCATATCCTCTTCCGAAAATGCTTCAGAAATTGAAGCACCCGGGGCTACCATCGGCCACACCTTATCATCACAGTCAATATAACAGTTGATGACAACCGGACCGTCGGCGGACAACGCTTCTTTAAGCGCCTCCGTCAGTTCTTCTTTATTTGTGACATTCATGCCACGGCAGCCACAGGCTTCCGCAATCTTCGCATAGTCAAAATCACCATCTAATATGGTGCTGGAATATCGTCTTTCATAGAACAGTGTCTGCCACTGCCGTACCATTCCCAATACACTGTTGTTAAAAATCACTTCAATAATCGGAATATTATATTTCGAAGCGGTAAGTAATTCATTAAAATTCATTCGGAAACAACCGTCACCGGCAATATTGATGACCGTTTTTTCCGGACAGGCCACCTTGGCGCCAATACTTGCGCCGAGACCATACCCCATAGTCCCAAGGCCGCCCGAAGAAATAAATTTTCTCGGTGCATCATATTTATAGAACTGAGCTGCCCACATCTGATGCTGACCAACTTCTGTACAGATGACAGCATCTCCATGGGTCATCTCATAAATCGTCTCTACAATCTGAGGTCCGGTCAGACGGTCCTTCGGATATGTCAGCGGATAACGGGTTTTTAATTCATTTATATACTGCATCCACTCTCCATGTTCCATCTGATTTAACTGGGCACTCAGTTTTCTCAGAACCAATTTGGCATCGCCTGCGATGCAATGGTTCACAACAATATTTTTATTGATTTCCGAAGCATCCACATCAATCTGAAGAATTTGCGCCTTGTTGCCGAAGGTTTTCGGATTTCCAATCACACGATCAGAAAATCTGGAACCTACAACAATAATCAGGTCGCTCTGATTAATT
>CABRLU010000210.1 GCA_902471845.1 uncultured Lachnospiraceae bacterium
GCCACAGCGGCCTGTATGATTTTGTTCGGCAACAAGCTGCCGAGTGTTGCACTGTATGCTTTAATGATTGTCACAAGCTGTCTGGCCGGTGCTGTCTGGGCAGTGATTCCGGCATTTTTCCGGGCAAACTGGAAGACAAATGAGACACTGTTCACACTGATGATGAATTATATCGCGATTCAGCTTGTGTCTTATTTTACCTATATCTGGTCTGTACCAAAGGGTTCCGGCCAGATTGGCGTTATCAACCAGTCAACCCGAAGCGGATGGATGCCGTCTCTGGGCGGATATGATTATCTGCTGAATATTCTGGTCGTGGCGGCTTTGACAGTGTTTATGTTTGTATATCTTCGAAGCAGTAAACACGGCTATGAAATTTCTGTTGTGGGCGAGAGCGAGAATACAGCCCGGTATGTGGGTATTGATGTAAAGAAAGTTATTATCCGCACGATGATTCTTTCCGGCGCTATCTGTGGAATCGCAGGACTTCTGTTAGTCAGCGGAACGGATCATACAATTACCAGGGATACAGCAGCTGGCCGTGGATTTACAGCCATTATGGTTTCCTGGCTTGCAAAGTTTAATCCGCTGTATATGGTTCTGACGTCCTTTTTGATCGTTTTCCTTCAGAAGGGAGCGATAGAGATATCGACAACTTTTGGACTGAACAGCTCGTTTTCTGATATCCTTACGGGAATTATCATTTTCTTTATTATAGGAAGTGAGTTTTTCATCAACTATACAATTAAAGTTCACAATTCTAAGAAAGGGGAGAAAGAATCATGATAGCATCCTTTATTCAGCGTGCGGTTGTTCAGGGAATTCCGCTTTTATTTGGTTCTACCGGAGAAATCATCACCGAAAAGTCCGGTAATCTGAATCTGGGAATTCCGGGAATCATGTATGTGGGCGGTATCAGCGGTGTCATTGGAGCATTTATGTATGAACGGTCACTGCCGGATCCTTCTGCAATGAATCCGTTTCTGGCGGTGATCATTCCCCTTTTGACCTGTATGTTGGGCTCCTTATGTATGGGATTGATTTATTCCCTTTTGACGGTAACCCTTCGAGCCAATCAGAATGTAACAGGTCTTGCGCTCACCACCTTTGGAACCGGTTTTGGTAACTTTTTCGGCGGTTCTCTGATCAAGCTGGTGAAAAGTGATATGCCTTCCATCAGTTTGACGGCGACAAGTAACTGTTTCCGGACAACACTGCCATTCGCAAATAAGTTTGGTCCGGTGGGACAGGTGCTGTTTTCTTACAGTTTTCTTGCATATGTAGCAATCATACTGGCTTTAATCACATCCTATGTGTTGGGGCGAACCCGTGTGGGACTTCATCTTCGGGCCGTCGGTGAAAATCCGGCAACGGCAGATGCGGCCGGTATTAATGTCAATCGTTATAAATATGTAGCAACCTGCATCGGCAGTGTGATCGCAGGATTGGGCGGTCTGTATTATGTTATGGATTATGCCAACGGTGTCTGGTCCAATGATGGTTTCGGCGACCGGGGATGGCTGGCCATTGCCCTGGTTATTTTCGCTATCTGGAGACCAAATCTGAGTATCCTGGGTTCCATCTTGTTCGGCGGTCTGTTTATTATATATAATTACATCCCGAATCTGGGAATGAGTGATCAGGAGTTATTCAAGATGCTTCCGTATATCGTAACGATCATCGTGCTGATCATTATCAGTATTCGGGAAAGCCGGGAGACACAGCCTCCGGCCCATCTTGGCGTATCTTATTTCCGTGAAGAGCGATAAAATTTAAGAAATATTATAATGGAGGGTGCTTTCGGGTAGAAACCGGAACCACCCTCCAACTGCATATTATGCAGGGGTTATCTGTCTTTCAAAAGTCGTTTCCATATTCCGTGGCAGGTATTTTTACATTTGCATCGCAGTCCTTGCTTCATAACCCGGAAAATTCCCCACATACCGGATTCTACGTCCCATTTCAGACTGCCGGAGCGATAAAGGTAATCGCCAGGAGCGGAAGCGCCGTTTTTGATTTCCATATTAAAAGTGTTTCCAATACTGATGCCGCCCTGTAAAGGAATGACTCTGGAAAATGGGTCTTCCGGCTGTTCCCTCCATTCATGTCCGTGGATGGTAAATCCTACATTACGCGGTTTATCGGCGGGCATCATTGTACGAAAAATAATTCGTTCTCCGGTATAGGCTTTAAACAGCGGTGTTGATGGGTCACCGTGGACGCGGCTGTTGAAAATTCTGGATATCTGATTGTCCCGTTTCAATCGATTGTCGAAGCGCTCCGAACGGTAATTGTAGCCTTTTTCTCCGGTATCCTCCGCATCGATGGCTTCTCCATCATCTTCTCGTATCGTTTTAACAAGCTCTCCGTTGCAATCCAGCATACGGATTCCATTCTGAATCATTATCACACATTCCCGAAAGCTATCCACGCCTGGGGCGGTGATGACCGCCTCTTCATCATACAGCGCTTTAGAAAATGAAAAATTGCGGTACCAGGAAGCTCCGGCCGGTTCAATGAGAATCGTACCGAAAAGCCCATGATATCTGTGATTGCGCATATCTCCGAAAGAATGGATGATGCAGGAACCATATTCTTTATCGGCATACCACAGATATTTTTTGCTTTCTCCCGGGCCGACCGTTTGTTCCCTGTTGTTATAACCGACATTGATACCCGAGTCGCAAATCGGGTCGTAGTTCAGGAATTGTGGATTTAAAGAGACCCGCATGGATGGCTGGTGTCTGAAATCCAGAGGAACACTTGGATAATCGAAAAATTCGACAGGCTGTGCCGGATTAAACAGATTGTGAAGGGTAACTTCAATCCATTCGCCGGCATTTGCCCTCAGTATCAGAGGTTTCGGACAATAGTTGCCGCACAGGGCCCGGTCGGCATCTTCCAGAGGGACAAAAAGCAGGCCGTCCGGGTCATGATCACCATAGCAGTTATAAGGGATATTCCGTTGTATCGCAGCAATTTCATATTTGCGGACAATGGCATTTTTTCCCGGGCAAGGAGGAAGAGGAAGAATGCGGTCTTTGCCTTTGCACAGGGGTTTCAAGTGTTTGACCGGATGGGCATGCGCCCGGAGGATTCCCCAAAGGCCCAGCCACGTATCATCGATTTCGCCAAAGTAGTAGAGATAATCTCCCGGTGTGTATTTTTTAGTAATCCGAAGGTTGAAGGCTTCGGAAATACCAATTGTCTGAGAGGCGGCTGCCGGTGAATGGGGATCGATGATTTCTTTTTGCCAGGACATTCCGGTAAGGTTAAAGCAATGCTGTTCTTCATGGGCACCGTCCAGCAGCCGGATAACTATTTCGTCTCCCGGATAGGTTTCCAGAATAGGGGTGGCCGGGTCGCCGTGAACCTTCG
>CABRLU010000211.1 GCA_902471845.1 uncultured Lachnospiraceae bacterium
GACTGGCGGTTTTGCTACCTACGGGAGATTTTGAATGAAGTGAATGAAAGGATGGGAAGGTCAGTGAAGAATGTTTTAATAATTGTGATTGGCAACACCGGCAATGAGTCAGAGGTATTGAGACAATCGCTCGAACGCTTTGGCTACTTTGTAGCGGTAAAATACATCGGCAGACCAAATGATTTTATTTCTGTAATTAGCGGTGACTTGCGGTTTGAATCTGATTACATTATTCTTTCCTGCCATGGCGAGGACGGAAAAATTGTTATGCCAATTCTTGATGAAACAATATATGAGTTGAATGAGCCGGTAGGTAATATGTCCGCTTGTGATATAGAGAAACGCCTCAATTTGCACGATAAAGTAATTCTGAATTTGGGTTGTACAACAGGAACCAAAGATTTAGCAAAAGTTTTTTCAAAAGAAAATACATATATTGCACCCAACAATTATGTGGAGGGGAATGCGGCACTCTATTTTGTAATCTCATTTTTTTATGAGTTGTCTAAGGATACAATGCCATTGCAAGATGCGTATAATACAGCAAAAGCACATGACGAAGAAACAAGACTGTTTCAATTATTTCAGTAGATATTTTTCTGGATAATAGAGAACAGGAGGCTTGACGAAATGAGTCCAAAAATAAAAATGACCGACAGCTACGATAAGCACGATGAGGATATTATCGAACTGACCGAGGACGAGCTGAAAGAAATTTTGGCAGATGATGACTTTGAGAACGAGGGCGAATATGAAGAAATCCGTTCCCCCCACTTCTCTAATCCCAACCCGTATTTCAAGGTCGAGCCTCGCCTTGCCAATGCTCCCAAAAGAGATATTGCCTTTGATGATAAGGGCAACATCGTAGTCAAAAATCCGTCCGCCTTCTGGCTTCCTGAAATTACAATCACAGAGGATATAGGCGGCACGGAGTTCACCATCACAGGCAGCTATACCGGCTCCGAGCCGTTACATACAAAGCTCAATTGCATTATGCAACACCAAGCTGCCAATGACGAAACTGGTATCACGGAGGATGACGAATGATAGAAAAATCCTCTTTTGATATAAACCCAAATCCCAATCCTGTACAAGCAGTTGCCCCAATCAAGGAGGACAAAACTATGACAAGGGCAATCGACAAAATTACCGCATTGTGTTGCAGACTTTCCCAAGAGGATTCCCTCGATGGCGAGAGTAATTCGGTCACGAATCAAAAAAGAATCCTCGAAGCATACGCCCGTGAGCACCGCTTCACAAACCTCTTGTTTTTCGTGGACAATGGATACAGCGGTACTGACTTCAATCGTCCCGGCATACAGAAATTGTTGACCGAGGTAGAGGCAGACTGGGTATCGACCATCATCGTCAAAGACCTTAGCCGCTTTTCAAGAAACTCCGCTATGGCAGGTATGTTTATCAACTTCACCTTTGCCGAACATGGTGTCCGCTTCATTGCCATCAATGACAACTACGACACCATCGACCCCAACAGCATCGACAACGATTTTGCAGGTATCAAGAACTGGTTCAACGAGTTTTATGCACGAGACACCAGCCGCAAAATCCGTGCGGTGCAAAAGGCAAAGGGTGAACGTGGCGACCGCCTTACGGTCAATATTCCCTATGGGTACAAGTAGAATCCCGACAATCCAAAGGAGCGGATCATTGACGAGGAAGCGGCACAGGTGGTCAAGAAAATCTTTGACCTCTGTATGCAGGGACGAGGGCCGAGCCAAATCGCTGCACAGCTTGAAGGTGAGCAGATCCTCAAATCTACCGCTTACAAACAGCGTGAGAGACAGAACACTCCCTATGCTGCACCGGAAAACGAATGCCGTTGGCACGAAAGCAGCGTTGTGGCGATTCTTGAACGGATGGAGTCCATCGGTGCAACGGTCAACTTCAAGACCTACTCCAATTCCATTCGGGACAAGAAGCACAGACCAACCCCGTGGAGAATCAGAAAATTTTCTATGGGACACACCCTGCTATCATCACCCAGGAGGTCTATGACAAGCTACAGCAAAACCGTCAGAAGCGGTATCGCAGAACGGCAACAGGCAAGAGCAGTATTTTCTCCGGCTTGGCATATTGTGCTGATTGTAGGCAGAAGCTGTACTACTCTACCACCAGCAGCTTTAAAAAGCGACAGGACTTCTTTATCTGCTCCACCCACCGCTTGAACAAGGACAAGTGCAGCGGGCATTATGTCTGTGCTGTCACATTGGAAAGCATGGTCTGGAAGCACATGGAAGCTGTCATCTCGTTCATGTCCCACCACGAGTAATATTTCCGCCGTGAGATGGGACAGATGCTCCAGTTACAGAGCGAGGAAGCGATACGGGTGCATAAAGAAGCGGCTGGCACAATGCGAGAAGCGAATTGGGGAGTTAGACCGCTTATTCTTCAAAATTTTTGAGGACAATGCCAGCGCAAAGCTGAGTGACGAGCATTTCGCCATGATGAATGCAACCTACGAAAGTGAGCAGACCGAACTCGAAACGGAGGTCAAAAATCTGCAAGAGGAAGCCCAAGTACAGAAGCAGCAGATACAGAATCTTGAAGTATTCATCCAAAGGGTCAAGAAAATACATCACCATCAAGGAATTCACTCCCTACGCCCTCAGAGAGCTTGTAAAGGGCATCTATGTGGAGGCTTCCGACAAGTCCAGCGGCAAGCGGAAGCAGAAGACACATATTGGGTATGACCTTGTAGGCTATATCCCTGTGGATGAGCTGATGAAAGCAGAACAGGCATGACCGAAATCATGCCTGTTCCACCAAAATTCATTTTTACTGTTTTACGAGCACTGCCCTAAGACAGTGAGCTTTTTGTTCGGTATGATAAGAAAGTGTCAAATACATTCAGATACTCTGCATTTTCTTTAACTATAAAACTAATTTTATATTGATTTTATAAATGTAAGTTGCATTATAATTCTTTTTAAGTGTTTATAGAAAATTCTTAAAAACTGTTTAATTCAAATTCAAACTTTTTCCGCAAATTTAAGACACAAAAACCTATACCTGTCTTTCAAAGAATTTTTCTAAAAACCATATAGCCTTCGATTTTATCGCAAAGTTTAAAGTTATTATTTTATACATGGAAACAACGCCGTGATATGCATGATTTTCATTATGTTCAAATGGATATACTTCTACCACGTTAAAATCATACGCATTAGCGTCTTTTACATAAATGCTCAAGTAAAGCAGTGGCTCTTTTATACCCTGACCTCGATATTCCAGCGCAATTGCAGAGCAAACAATCGACTTAATCCTTTTATTACCGTCCGGTATTTCCTCAGCAAAATTAAAATCTACGTTATCGTATGCCCTTTTGTCGTTTGAATTACACCATCCGACAAC
>CABRLU010000212.1 GCA_902471845.1 uncultured Lachnospiraceae bacterium
AGAAAGTATTGCGGTCTTTGGTCATGACCCTCGGGTTTATCAGACCACCGTTAAAGAATTTATTGCTGATGAAAAAGGAAATGTTTGTAAAGCCGTACTTGTGAAACTTGAATTCAAAAAAGACCCGGAGACGGGACGGATGAATATGTGCGAGGTTCCGGGCAGTGAATACATTGAAGATGTGGATCTGGTGCTTATTGCCGCTGGATTTCTCGGAAGTCAGGAATATGTCACCAGAGCATTTGGCGTGGACGTGGACGGACGGACCAATGTAGCCACCGCACCGGGTGAATATAAGACAAGTAAGGAAAAGGTTTTTGTTGCCGGAGATATGCATCGGGGCCAGTCTCTTGTCGTCTGGGCCATTCGTGAAGGACGAGATGTGTCGAAAGCGGTCGACAAATATCTGATGGGCTATACAAATCTTTAATGTTTTGCTAGAATAAATTCAGAGGGATTAAAAAATTGTCCTGCCACATAAAACTGTTCTCTGTCGTTCCCTAGGCGCTGATGCGTGGGCAGAGAACAGTTTTTTTTGTCGAAATCCATCAATGGATGATAATTGAATTTACCATTCTGTATGATATAATAAAACCATCTTTTATGATATATCATTTTTAGATACATTTCCAAACGTTTCAGATCAGAAACGGATTCCAGGGTTTATAACTATAAAAACAGTGATTTTTTCAGAAGGCTGTCATACAGAAAGGAATGAATGATAACGAAAAATAAATTTATTGTACAGGTGGAAAATTATGAACGACATAAGGAGGTACTGGAGAAGGGCCCCTACATAAGGCAGATGGATCTGGCTTTAAGCTGCAGCCAGTTAGTGAGCCTGACACCGCGGGAGATGATGACAAACCGGGTGACCTGGGACATGTTAAAACAGTGGGATATGTCGCCGGAAGAGTTGTTCCGGAGAGCAGGCGATGATTCAAGAGAACAATTGTCGCCAATCGTGGAGCCGATGAGCGATGTAATCAAAGGTTTTTTGATGGAAGAATTTTTGGAATCGACAAAAGAAAATATGGAACAGGCGCTGGATAATGCGGAAAAAGAGTATCAGAAACTTTTTGGAGGGCAGGCGGATGCCGTGCCGGAAATATATGTGATCAGTAATGAACTTCGTATTCAGGGAGCGGCCGTTATATTTTATACGGACGTCCTGGAGCGTTTTGCAGCGGAAAAGAATTCAGATTTAATCCTGCTCCCAAGCAGCGTTCACGAATGGCTTGTGCTGACAGAAGCTTCGGCGGGGGAGATTCGGGGATTAGAAGTCATGGTTCGGGATGCCAACCGTCAGGTGGTACTGCCGGAGGAAATCCTGTCAGATCACGTGTATAAATACATATTGAAGAAACGAGAATTAAAAATTGTCGATTCGGTCGCGGTGTAATGTGCGGAATACGGTCTTGATATGCCGATTTTCTTGCGATATAATAGAACGTATCTGATGAAAAGGAGTAAAAGCGATGAAGTTTATTAAAACACCTGTTAAGGGAATGTGTGATATGCTGCCGGCGGATATGCGTATGCGGGAGCATGTGTTAGGCATGATTAAGGAAAGCTATGCAAAATATGGTTTTATGCAGATAGAGACACCCGTAATGGAGCATATTGAAAATTTGACATCCAAGCAGGGCGGAGATAATGAAAAGCTTATTTTTAAAGTAATGAAGCGGGGCGCCGATTTACAGCGGGCCATCGATTCCGGAAATCAGGAATTTGCCGACAATGGTCTTCGATATGATCTGACCGTGCCTCTTGCCAGATACTATGCTAATAATAAGGAGAATCTTCCGACACCGTTTAAGGCATTACAGATCGGCAATGTATGGCGGGCAGATAAGCCGCAGAAGGGACGTTTCCGTCAGTTTACTCAGTGTGATATTGACATTCTCGGTGACGATACCAACCTTGCTGAAATCGAGCTCATTGCCGCAACTTCAGATATGTTGTCCCAGATTTTTGCGGAAGTCGGTATTTCCGAATTTACGATACACATCAATGATCGCCGGATTTTATCGGCGATCGCACTGCAGGCCGGATTCAAGGAAGAAGAAATCCCATCGGTTTTGATTTCTCTGGATAAATTTGATAAGATTGGCCTGGAGGGTATTCATACGGAACTGGTTGAAAATGGTTACGGAGAGGATATTGTAGAGCGTTATCTTTCCGTATATAAGACAACGGAATCCGTTGATTGTGCCGCATTCTGCAGCAATATTGGCGAACAGTTCCTGGAAAGATCGGTGATTCAGAACGTCGAAGAGATTATATCCTGTGCCAAAGCGATGATTTCCGATAAAGTGACCATATCCTTTGACCCGACACTTGTCCGTGGTATGGGCTATTATACCGGTCCGATTTTTGAAGTCAGCATTAACGGTTATAATTTTTCTATTGCCGGCGGCGGAAGATATGATAAAATGATTGGTAAATTCAGCGGACAGGATGTCCATGCTACAGGATTTTCCATTGGATTTGAACGTATCATTACAATCTTAAAAGATAAAATGGACGATGGGGCTAAGCTTAGCGCAGACAATCTGGCTATTTTGATCGCAAAGGATGTGCCGCTGGATAAAAAGATTGCTTTATTTAAGGAAGCAAAGGCTTTGCGTGAGGATGGAACGGTCGTTACGATTCAGCCGATGCGCAAGAATGTCAAACAGCAGATCACAAAGCTTGAAAATGAAGGCTTTAATAATTTCAGAAAAATCTATAAGGATTAATCATAAGGAGAGAATAACAATGTCTGAATCAATGAAGGGATTAAAGAGAACCCATCGCTGTGCGGAGCTTGACAGCGCCAATGTGGGCGAAGTTGTTACCGTGATGGGATGGGTGCAGAAAAGCCGGAATAAGGGCGGTATTATTTTCGTCGATTTAAGAGACCGCAGCGGCCTTCTCCAGATTATTTTTGAAGAAGCAGATGCCGGAAGTGAGAACTTCGCTAAAGCGGAAAAACTTCGTGCCGAATTTGTTGTGGCGGTTGTCGGCCGTGTGGAACAGCGGGCCGGCGGTATTAATAAAAATCTGAAAACCGGAGAAATTGAAATCCGTGCGACAGAGCTTCGTATTTTGTCTGAATCGGAGACACCGCCGTTCCCGATTGAGGAGAACAGCAAAACAAAAGAAGATCTGCGTTTGAAATATCGTTATCTGGATTTAAGACGCCCGGATTTACAGAGAAATATTATGATGCGCAGCAAAGCTGCGACAGTTATCCGGAATTTCCTTTCTGAAGAAGGATTTCTTGAGATTGAAACGCCGATTCTCGGAAAGAGTACACCGGAGGGTGCCAGAGATTATCTTGTGCCGAGCCA
>CABRLU010000213.1 GCA_902471845.1 uncultured Lachnospiraceae bacterium
TAAAAATAACCCTCCTTACTGGATTTTCTTTGTCCAGTAAAGAGGGTACATATCACCTGTCTTCGGTTATGGTACCGCGTTTTATTTATTGCACTCTATTCGTAGAACTTGATCAAAGTCTGAGTTCCCAGGTCACCGTACTCGGCTTCCAGTGTCCGGTAGTTTGCCAGCACCTGTTTTAAAATTTTTAAATCCAGGCCCTGAGCATCCGCTTCTTCCACCGCCAGATTCATATCCTTGATAAAATGTTTCATAAAAAATCCTGGTGCATAATCGCCGTTCATGATTTTTACGCCAAAAGCATCCAACTGCTTACTTCCGGCTGCACCTGTGGCAACGGAATCCAGAAGGGTCTGGAGGTCCAATCCCTGAGCTTTTGCATAACTCATCGCCTCGCACACGCCGGAAAGGGTTCCCGCAATCATAATCTGATTGGCCATCTTTGTATGCTGGCCACAACCCGGCCCGCCTTCATAATTAATATTCGTTCCCATGGCTTCAAAAATCGCATGACAGGCTTCATAATCCACTTTGTCACCGCCGACAAGAATAGACAGTGTTCCATTCTTCGCTCCCGTATCACCGCCGGTCACCGGCGCATCCAAAGCATGAATTCCCTTTTCCTTCGCTGCATCATAGATTTTTTTCGCCAGCTTCGGACTGGAAGTCGTCATATCAATCACATAAGTCCCCGGTTTTGCACTGTTAAGAATACCATTTTCCCCAAAGTAAACCTCTTCCACATCCGTCGGATAGCCTACAATACTGATCATAGCATCCACTTCTGCGGTGCATTCTCCAACCGAATTATGGAAAATAGCCCCTTCGCTGATAACATCTTCAACTTTTGCCTTTGTCCGGGCATAAATATGCAGCTCATATCCGGCTTTCATCAGATTCCGGGTCATCGATTTGCCCATGATTCCAAGGCCAACAAATCCTATCTTCTCCAATACACTTCCCCCTTTTAGCTATTAACAAAACGGCTTAAAAATTCTTTTGTCTGGGCACTCTGCGGATTTCCGAAAATCTGCTTCGGTTCTCCTTCCTCCACAATAACGCCGCCGGCCATGTAGACCACGTGATTGGATACATCTCGTGCAAAAGCCATCTCATGGGTAACGATCATCATCGTTAAACCTTCATCTGCCAGTTTACGCATAACCGCTAAAACCTCACCGACCATCTGAGGGTCCAACGCCGATGTCGGCTCATCGAATAAGAGGACTTCCGGTTCCATAGCCAGAGCCCGGGCAATGGCTACACGCTGTTTCTGTCCGCCAGAGAGTTGACGCGGTTTCGCATTAATATACGGCGCCATACCGACCTTATCCAAAAAGTACATGGCGTTTTTCCGTGCGGTTTCTTTATCCTTCTTTAAGACCTTTTCCTGTCCGACCATACAGTTCTGTAAAACGGTCATATTGTTAAACAGGTTAAAGCTCTGGAACACCATACCGACCTTGGCACGATAAGCGGCCTCGTTCATCCGCTCCTCCATCATATTTTTTCCATGATAAATAATATCCCCGGCTGTCGGCTCTTCAAGGAAATTGATACAGCGGAGCAGTGTGGATTTTCCTGAACCGGATGCACCAATAATACAGGTCACATCACCCTGCTTGACGGAAAAGTCGATATCCCGGAGTAAATGACGGATTTCTAAAATCTTTTCGTCCATGATCACTCTTCCTCCTTTTTGTCTGTTGAATAATTGTACATACCGCTTGTATGGGCCAGCGTATCTGTCGTTGCCAGATCGTAGTTATCCGGTCCATCCAGCTTACTTTCCCAGAAACGAAGAATCCGTGAGCAGGTGAAGGTCAGAATGAAATACATCACCATGGCGATGGCAAAGGATTCAAAGTACAGATATTTTGCTCCGGCAACGCCCTTTGTCGTATAGAACAATTCAACGGTTCCGATAATCGAAAGGACACAGGTATCCTTAATATTGATGATCAGGTTATTGCCAATCTGAGGCATGATATTTCTCAGCGCCTGAGGCATGATAACATAAAGCATGGTCTGAACATGATTCATACCAATCGCTTTCGCGCCTTCCGTCTGTCCCGGATCAATGGATAAAATACCGCCGCGGACAGTCTCCGCCATGTAGGCTCCCGTATTGATGGATACAATAAAGAATGCGGCAAACCACATGGACATATTGATATTAAATACGGCCGCCGAACCAAAATAAATAAACATGGCCTGGGCCATCATCGGCGTACCTCTGAAAAACTCAACATAAGCTGTTAAAATAAAACGAACCACTTTCAAAATGACACGTTTGACAATATTATCTTTTTTAGAAACAGGAATGGTCTGGACAATACCAACGGCAAAACCGATAATACATCCAATAAAGGTGCCAACCAGGGCAATGACCATGGTCACACCAGCTCCACGCAAAAAGGACGTGGAATAGTTTTCAATCAACATTACGATTCTTCCCCAAAAGGTCTCAGGCATCACTTTTTTCCCCCTTCGTATATCACTCTACATAGACTTAAGGCACGGAGACCATACCGTCCCCGTGCCCGTAGTTTTCTTCAGTTATTTCTTTATTCGGAAAGCGGCTGAACAGAAATTGCTTCTTTCATCATGGAATCAAAATCTTCCGGTGTCAGATCTTTTAAAGCTTCATTAAGCTGAGCTGTCAAAGGACTGTCTTTCATTACAGAAATACCGATATTGATTTCTTCTTCGGAAACTTCATAGTCATCATCTGTTCCGCTGAAGTCTAACAGTTTGAAATCCGGATAAGCAACAGTTGCTGCCATACCTGTCGGCATATCGGTAACAACAACGTCACATTTTCCTGCATTTAAAGCAACCAGCATGGCTGGTGCAGATTCCTGAGCTGGCAACTGATTAACATTTGGAATCTGTGGAATACATGTATCATACCAAACTGTATTCAACTGGGAAGTACATGTAGCGCCATCCAAATCGGAAACACCTTTCGCATCAGCATATGGTCCGTCAGCTTTTACCAGTGTGATGATAGATGCATAGTAGTAAGGTGTTGTAAAATCCACCATCTCCAGACGGTCAGATGTAATGGACTGACCTGCGATAACGCAGTCTACAGTACCAGACTGTACAGCAGGTACAAGAGAATCCCAGTCAAGTTTTACAATTTCAAGTTCAAGACCGAGTTTTTCAGCCACATATTTTGCCATCATAACATCATATCCATAGGCGTAATCGGAGCTTCCGGAAATCGGAACTGCACCGTTTGCATCCGTTGGCTGTGTCCAGTTGTATGGTGCATAACCACACTCCATAGCAACCTTTAAAACACCATCTTCAACCGTTTTCACTTCT
>CABRLU010000214.1 GCA_902471845.1 uncultured Lachnospiraceae bacterium
ATTCCATAATGTATTCGGCCACCTTTGTCGGGAAATCAATAACCGACGTCATCAGCGCCGCCATAAATTCCACAGGATAGTAATATTTTAACCAGGCTGTCTGATAAGATACGATGGTATAAGCTGCCGCATGGGACTTATTAAAGGCATATTTGGCAAAATCTGTCATATCATCAAAAATTTTATTTGCCACCCGTTCATCGATTCCCCGTGCAATGCATCCCGGCACATTCAAATCTTTGTTTCCATAGACAAAGTATTCCCGCTCCTTTGCCATCACATCCGCTTTTTTCTTGGACATGGCACGACGCACCAGGTCGCTTCGTCCCAGGTCATAACCGGCCAGCTTCATAACAATCTGCATGACCTGTTCCTGGTAAACAATACAGCCATAGGTCGGCGCCAGAATTTCTTCCAGCTCCGGACAATCATAGACGATGGATGCCTGATTCTGTTTTCCTTTAATATATTTGGGAATAAAATCCATCGGGCCCGGACGATAAAGGGAAATTCCCGCAATAATATCCTCCAGGCTGGACGGTTTTAATTCTTTCATGAAGCTCTTCATTCCGGCACTTTCCAGCTGGAACACGCCTTCGGTTTTTCCGGAAGCAATCATCTCATAGACCTTTGCATCATCATAGTCAATATCGTGCATATTTAAAGGCTCTTCCCGGTGACGATTAATAAGATTTACCGCATTCTGAATAACTGTCAGCGTCCGAAGCCCCAAAAAGTCCATTTTCAAAAGTCCAAGTTCTTCCAATGTAGTCATGGTAAACTGGGTCGTCACACAGTCATCCACACCTCTTGAAAGCGGCACAAATTCATCCACCGCCTTTGGACTGATCACCACGCCTGCAGCATGGGTGGACGTATGTCTCGGAAGCCCTTCCAGACGTTTGGACATATCAATCAGTTCATGGATCACCGGGTCTGAATCATAGGTCTTTTTCAGCTCCGGATTTTTTCTCAGGGCAGACTCTATGGTAATATTCAGCTCCGACGGAATCATTTTCGCTACCGTATCCACCTGGGCATAAGGCAAATCCAGCACCCGGCCCACGTCACGAATAACACCTCTGGCTGCCAGTGTACCAAAGGTCACAATCTGGACAACCCGGTCCTTGCCATATTTTTCAACAACATAATCAATAACTTCCTGCCGCCGCTCAAAGCAGAAATCCACATCGATATCAGGCATGGTGACCCGGTTTGGATTTAAGAAACGTTCAAACAGGAGGTTATACTTAATCGGATCCAAATCTGTAATCTCAAGGCAATAGGACACAAGACTTCCCGCCGCAGAACCACGTCCCGGTCCCACAGCAATGCCCTGACTTTTGGCATAGTGGATAAAATCCCAGACGATCAGGAAATAGTCCACAAATCCCATATTTTTAATGGTGGAAAGCTCATATTCCAACCGCTCTTTTAATGTATCATCAGGATGCTCATAGCGTCTCGCCAGACCATCCCAGGTCAATTTATTCAAATAACTCCAGGCATCGTACCCTTCCGGAACAGGAAATTCCGGCAGTTTATATTTTCCGAATTCAATATCCACATGACAGCGCTCAGCGATTTTATGGGTATTATCGCAGGCCTGCTTTGCATATGGAAAGAGCTTGCGCATTTCCTCTTCAGATTTGATATAATACTGGCCGCCCTCATAACGCATACGGTCCTCGTCAGCCACCTTTTTGCCCGTCTGAATACAGAGCAGAATATCATGGGGTTTTTCATCCTCCGCATAGGTGTAATGAATATCATTAGTCGCCACCAGTTCAATTCCTGTCTCCTGACTCATCCGCAAAAGACTTTGATTGACCGTTTTCTGCGCCGGAATGCCATGATCCTGAAGCTCCAGGAAGAAATTTCCTTTGCCAAAGACCTCTTCCAGCTCCAACGCTTTGAGCTTGGCATCCTCATAAAGCCCTTTCTGAATATATTCGGGCACGATTCCGGCCAGACAGGCGCTGAGCGCAATAATCCCCTCATGATACTCCCGAAGCACCTCCATATCTACCCTCGGCTTGTAATAAAAGCCTTCGGTAAAACCTCTGGAAACCAGCTTCATTAAATTGTGATAACCTGTATTATTCTCTGCCAGCAGCACCAGATGGTTGTATTTATTATCCTGCTGCCCCGCCTTATCAAACCGGGACTTCGGCGCCACATAAACCTCACAGCCGATAATCGGCCGGATTCCCGCTGCCATAGCCGTTTTGTAAAATTCAATCACACCGTACATTACACCGTGGTCTGTGATCGCCACGCTGTCCATGCCGAGTTCCTTCGTCCGGGCCACCAGTTCCTTAACCTTGTTAGAACCGTCCAGCAGACTGTATTCCGTATGCACATGTAAATGGGTAAATGCCATTCAAAATCACCTTTATCATTTATCTATTATTCGCCATTTTGCAACTGTTCACAGTATAACATAAAACAGAGAGATTTGGAAACCCTGCAATATGATTTCCAAATCTCCCTGATATCATGATTTTACTTATAAATAAATCTCTTGTTATTTTCCGCCGAATTCTCTATAATACTTCTAAGACATTTGATGAGCAACAACCAACCAGGGAGGGAATTTTATGGCTTTTCATTTAATTGATATGGATACATGGGAACGCCGCGAACATTACAAATACTATCAGACAATGGTCCATTCCAGCTATACATTAAACGCGAATATCAAAATTACAAATCTTTTAAAGGAAATCAAACGCCGGGAACTGCGTTTTTATCCGGTATACCTTTACATGGTATCCACCGCTGTCAATCGCATTAAAGAAATGCGTATGGCCCATGATAGCGAACACCGTCTGGGCTATTGGGATGAATGTCATCCGTCTTACACCATATTTCATAAGGATGATCACACCTTTTCGGACATTTGGTCCGAATACAATAAGGACTTTTCTATTTTTTATAAGACCTGCGTCCAGGATATGGAAACCTGGAAGGATGTGAAAGGTGTAAAAACGAAGCCGGATAAACCAGATAACTTTACGCCGATTTCCTGTGTGCCCTGGCTTTCTTATACCTCTCAGTGCTATGACACGCCAATGAAATCACCGCTGCTTTTCCCAATCATTTTATGCGGAAAATATTTTGAGCAAAATGGAGAAATTCTTCTGCCATTCTCTGCCTATGTCCAGCATATGGTATCTGACGGCTATCATACATCCCTGCTGATCAACACCGTGCAGGAAATCGCCGATACTTATGAAGAATGGTTAAACTAAAAGCAAAAATCTTCCTGTCAGAATCTTAAACA
>CABRLU010000215.1 GCA_902471845.1 uncultured Lachnospiraceae bacterium
GACGCTCTTCCGATCTCGTTATTGTAGAAATAGAAAATCCGGCTGTGCTCAAGGAAATTACCTACAATGGATTTTACTGTAATATTCTCACTGATTCCCGGAATACCTGTTTTCAGACAGCATATTCCACGGATGATCAACTCAATTTTCACACCAGCTGCCGAGGCCTTATATAAAGCCATAATAATTCCCTTATCGCAAAGCGAGTTCATCTTTGCAATGATATGGGCCGGACGTCCCTCACGGGCATTCATTTCTTCCTGATGAATCAACTCAACGAAACGGTCACGAAGCCATAGCGGCGCCAAAGACAGCTTGTTCCAGGCCAGCGGCTCCGAATAGCCGGACAGCATATTAAATACGGCGGTGGCATCCTCGCCAATCGGTTTGGCACAGGTTAAAAGCCCCATATCCGTATACATTTTTGCCGTACTATCATTATAATTACCCGTTCCCAAATGCACATAACGCCGGATATCGTCTTCCTCCTGACGGACAACCAGGGTAATCTTGCTGTGAGTCTTTAAACCCACCAATCCGTAGATTACATGACATCCGGCCTTTTCCAGCTTTTTCGCCCAGATAATATTGTTTTCTTCATCAAAACGGGCCTTTAACTCAACAAGTACCGTCACCTGTTTTCCATTCTCGGCGGCCTCAGCTAAAGATGCAATAATCGGTGAATTTCCGCTGACACGATAAAGGGTCTGTTTAATCGCCAGCACATCCGGGTCCTTGGCAGCCTGACGGACGAAATCGACCACCGTATCAAAGCTCTGGAATGGATGGAATAACAAAATATCCTTTCTGCGGATCTGGGTAAAAAGATCCTCTTCCAGATTAATATCTTTCGAAAGCTGTGGCTGATATTTCGGATATTTCAAATGGTCATAGCCGTCCAGGCCATTAACCTTCATCAAAAATGTCAGGTCCAGAGGACCATTAATCCGGTAGATTGAAGCTTCGCCAACATTCATGGCCTTTTTCAAAATTTTAAGAAGCCGCTTGTCGATACCATCTTCCACTTCCAGCCGGATAACCTCACCCCACTGACGGCGTTTCAACTGTTTCTGAATCTCTTTTAAAAGATCTGCCGCATCTTCCTCGTCAATACTCAAATCCGCATTTCGCATAATCCGGTAAGGATAGGCGCAGATGACTTTATAATTGAGAAACAGCTTCTGAATATTCATTTCAATGACCTGTTCCAGTAAAATCAGGGTCTTATGCCCTTTTTCATCAGATGGGATTTCAATAAACCTTGGAAGTACTGACGGTACCTGGACCGTCGCAAAATCATATTCGGATTCATCTTCTTTATCCGAAATCAGAGCGCCGATATTTAAAGATTTATTCCGAATCAATGGAAATGGCCGGGAAGAATCCACTGCCATCGGCGTCAAAACGGGATATACATCCTGTTGAAAATACTGGTCCACATAGTTTCTCTGAAACTCACTCAAATCTTCATAAGAATCTATGATAGTCAACCCATTCTGCCGCAACATCGGCTTTAAAGACCGATTATAGGTTGTATACTGGGTATTTACCAGATCGTGAGTCTTCTTGCTGATCGCTTCAAGCTGCATCTGCGGTGTCATACCCGCAATATCCGGTTTTTCATATTTTGCATTGACCATATCCTTCAGAGAAGCCACACGAATCATGAAGAATTCATCCAAATTGGAAGATGTAATGCTCAAAAATTTCAGTCGTTCAAAAAGAGGAATGTTCTTATCTCTGGCTTCACCAAGCACCCGGTAATTAAAATCCAGCCAGCTCAATTCCCGGTTTGTAAAATATTCTGCTTTGCTCACATCCATTTTAATTACCCCCTTCGTTTCTGCCGGAGAATCGGTCTGAGTCCATAAATCTGCTCAAAGAAATGGGCTCTGCTGTCCATCATTCCCTGCTCCAGCGTAATATCATAAATGGTATTTGCCATAATTTTTAACTCATTATCCTTCACTGAGACCCGAACATCCTGAATCCGCTGTAAATGGCTCCGGTCCATACCGTTGGCCAATCGGAGAATAGCCGCCATTTTAAGCATCCGCACATAATCCATATGGTCCATCTCACCGGCCACTTCCGCGTATTCCGGGACCTCGCCGTTAGAATTAAAACGAATGACATTGGCAACAATCCGTTTCTCCGCTTCTGACAAACCGATGATCTCTGTGTTTAAAACCAGATAGTAAGTATTGTCCGTGCCATGCATCATGTTCACGTACTTGCCGCAATCATGAAGAATTCCTGAAACCTGCAGAAGCAGGCGGTCTCGCTGAGTCAACCCGGAAATCTTTCGTATACTGTCAAAAATCGCCATTGAAAGCTGCTCCACGTTCTGCGTATGATTCATATCACTTTCATAATGCTTTGCCACCTGGCGGGTGACTGAGATAATATCCTCCGTAAAATCACGGGTATTTTTAGTCATATGATGACTCCGCACGTAATCGGCCAGAATACCGTCGCAAAGTCCCACATTGGAAGCCCAGACAACTTCGCCCCCAAGCATTTCCACCAGATTTTTAAAAATGATCATGGACGGTTTTAACACGGTGGCCGTCTCATAAGGAATGTTATATTTTTTTGAAATATCTTCTTCTCTGCTGCGCATCAGTTTAATATAAAACTTTTCGAACTGGGAAGCTGTAAAACTTTCCCTGTTTTTTGAGGCATTGACCGCATTCAGCAGCGTCGCTATTTCTTCACCAAGGACAATGACATGCTTGACCCGGTAATCTCTGATGACCAGCCGCTGTAATGTCCTCAGATCATTACCGATATAATCTTCCATGACCCGGACAAAGGATGTGGTCTGCTGCTCAATATCCGCAAGAATCTCCCGGATTCTAAGGGAACCCAGTTTCAGATTCTGCGTAATCTGCAAGGCGCCTTCCGCGTAAACAGACACCTGCAGACTTCCCGATGAAAGATCGACTACCGCCATACCTTCTTTTGAAAGAGCTTCAAACTGGCACATCGTCCCGGCCAATGACTGAAGTACAAGGAAACGCTGCTGAGCATTGCCAATAATCTGCACATTCAACCCGGTCTGCAGGCGAATCTGATCCAGGACCAGATCCCGATTCACTGCTTCTCTCATGGCACTTCCTGCATAGGCCACATATTTTTCAATCCGGTATTCCTTCAATTTTTCCACAAATCCGCCTAAAACACCACACAGCTCCCGTGCAGTGTCATAAGAAATTACCCCTGTATTATAAGTGTCTGCTCCAAGCTCGACAATTGAACGGACATA
>CABRLU010000216.1 GCA_902471845.1 uncultured Lachnospiraceae bacterium
GGGTGAAAGGCAGACCATACTTTTCCTCAAACTTCTTATGGGATGCCACACTGTCTTTGCTGATACCGATAACTACGGCACCTTTTTCCTGAAAATGTGGATACAATTCACCGAATCCACAGGCCTGTTTTGTACATCCGGCCGTGTTATCCCTCGGATAAAAATACAGCACTACTTTTTTGCCTTTATATTCTTCCAGCGTATGCATTTCTCCATTCTGATCCGGCAGTTCAAAGGCCGGAGCTTTTGTTCCAATCTCTAACATATTTCATCCTCCTTAAACCATTCACTCAACACCATGTTTTCCGCAAATATCCTGCAGGCAGCACCGTTCACAATGGGGTTTTGTCCGTGCCGTACAGACGTCCCTGCCGTGAAATACAAGCCGATGGCAGAAATCGCTGCCTTCCTCCGGCGGAACCAGTTTCCACAGTGCCATTTCCACTTTTTTCGGTTCTTTAATACCGTCCACCAAACCAATCCGGTTGACCAGCCGTATGCAATGGGTATCGGTGACAATGGCCGGTTCTCCGAAAACGTCGCCCATGATCAGGTTAGCGCTTTTCCGCCCCACGCCCGGCAATTTCAAAATGGCATCAAAATCCTTCGGGATTTTACCGTCATAGGTATCTCTCAGCATTTTCATACAGGCACTGATATCTCTCGCCTTACTTTTTCCAAGCCCGCATGGCCGGACAATCCGCTCGATATCTTCCACATCGGCCTCTGCCAGTGCATTAATATCCGGATATTTTGCATATAAATCTTCAACAACCACATTGACTCTGGCATCCGTACACTGGGCCGCCAGCCGGACACTGACTAACAATTTCCATGCCTGGTCATAATCCAGGGTACATCCTGCATCCGGATATTCCTTTCGAAGCCGCTCAATGACCTCTAAGGTCAATTCCTCTTTTGTCATCCTCTTCATTTCCTCCCTATGCCGCCATTGCGGCAATCTGCCATTTAGAAAAATTGTACAATAATATAAATAATAATTCAATTGGAATATAGAAAAAACTCCATGCGGGCGTTTTTGTCACCTGCACGGAGTATCCTATTTATTTTACAAACTTTTATTTTTCTTCCACTGAAAACCAGATTTCACAATGAAAATCATTTCGGTAAACCTCATCGCTCGGATAGACTTCGATACAAAAGCCACCGGCCGGCTGATATTTGCTGGCCGGGAAAAATTCCGTGTAAATCTTTTTCCAAAGCTCTGTAAATGCCTCTGGCATCTTTCCTGTACATGGAAAAATAGCCCATGTATTTGCCGGAATTTCCTCTATTGTCAGGCCTTCTGCCACAGGCCCGCCCGTATAAGCCGCCGCAATGGCATAGTCAAAATCTCCCTCTTTGCAGTCGGCAAAGCTGATGCCGACAATCGCACCGCCAAAGACATTTTCCGGATTGACGTAACCGGCCAGTGTCTGAATAGTCCCGTCCTTTATACAAGTATCCCATGTGTTATGAATATTTTTAGAAGCAATTTCACCGCTGCCTTCATAACTCGCCCGCTTTGCGATCACCTGAAATGCTTCCCGTTTCTCAATTCTGTAATCCATTGCTGTTCCTCCTTCTAATATGAGTTTTACGGAAATTCTGGAAAAGGATTTCAGATTGACATTTCCATTCTTTGCCTGCGCAGGCGTAATCCCATGAAATTTTGTAAATGCCCTGCTGAAGCTCTCCGGGCTGTTATATCCATACTTTAAGGCCACGTCGATAACCTTCGCATTCTCTGTTGACAACTCCACTCCGGCCAGTGTCAGTCTCCGGTTGCGAATATATTCGCCGACAGAATAGCCACTGATCATATGAAACACACGCTGAAAATGAAAGCTCGAAGAGTAAGCCTGCCTGCCAATCTCTTCGTAATCGATGGCATCTTCCAAATGTTCCTCCATATAATCGATGGCCCGCTGGAGACACTTCACCCACTCCATACTTTTCCCTCCTTCCGTAAACTCAGTATATCGAAATCCGAACCCTGTTTCCTGACTTTCTGTGCGGTCGCCTGTCAGTCTCTGAGTAGTGCATACATACAGTAATCATAGATTTTTCCTTTCTTACAGACACCTTTTCGCATAATGCCTTCCAAAGAAAATCCCGCCTTTTCCAACACCCTTCTGGAACCCGTATTGTGGGCAAAAGGCTCCGCATAAATCCGCACAATATCAAATTTTTCAAACGCCTCCCGGCAAATCTGTTTCACCGCCTCCGTCATCATTCCCTGTCCCCAATATTCTTCCGCCAGCCAGTATCCAAGCTCACCGCTTTTTTCATAAACATCTGAACCACAGAAGATGCCGATACTGCCCACGGCATGACCATCCGCAACGATTGCCCGGCAAATCTGGCGTTCCTCACTATTTTCTTCGCAGGAACCCACATAGGCCTCTGCATCCTCCAATGTATAAGGATATGGAAATACATTCCGTAAATTTGCAGCAATGCGTTCATTGTTCGCATAATGGGCTACATCCTCAACATCTTCTATCTGCCATTTTCTCAACTCAAATTTACTCATCTTCAATCACCATATCCTTTCGAATCTTTCGAATAATATTTTCTACGGTTTCATCTTCCATCGGTATAACCCGGCTCCACATGCGGACCCCCTGATACACATACAAAATCATATCCGTCATCATCTTCACATCCATCGGCATAAACTCTCCACGCCAAATGCCGTATTCCATCAACGACTGCCATTTCCGTTCTGCTTCCCGGTTCATCCGTACCATAAAATCATTTTCGCAGGTGCAGGAATATTCATAAATCGCATAGCTCAGTGAATATTCTTTATCCAACATCTCCAAACGCATCCGCTCTAGCAAATTGTCCAGCAGCTCCACAGCAGAAATGCCCTCCCGAATTCCATCCCGGACAAAATCATTCACTTCTCCCGTGATTTCGTCCAATATAGCTTCAAAAATCTCCTGCGTACTCCCATAATGACGGTAAAGGCCTCCGCGGCTAAGGTCACAGGCTTCGCATATATCTTTCATCGTTACTTTCGTAAAACCTTTTTCAGCAAACAAATGATATGCTTTGTTCTTTATAAATGCTTTTGTCTGTATCCCTTTACTGCTCATATGCTCTTCCCTAACCCTTTTGACTTTTTGCGACGCTTGTGTCTCTTTTTATTATGCGACATTCGTGTCGTTTTGTCAACTAAAAAACTGTCCGTTGTCGCGCGAAGCCCGCCGG
>CABRLU010000217.1 GCA_902471845.1 uncultured Lachnospiraceae bacterium
ATTTCCAGTGGCGGAAAATGTACATAAAGACAGTATTTTGGATGAGACGACTGTTCCGGCAGATATCAGTGACGAATGTACAAAAAAAGCAATGGATATTGCCAGAGAGGCAGTCCATGTTTTTAATGCCTGCGGCATGCTCTGTATCGAATTATTTGTGACCGGAGACGGACAGGTTCTTGTCAATGAATTGGCACCGAGACCGCATAACTCTGGACATTATACCATTGAAGGCTGTGTAACTTCCCAGTATGAGAACCATATCCGCGGAATTCTCGGCCTGCCTCTGGGAAGTACAGAACTTCTCAGACCGACAGTTATGAAAAATATTATCGGTCAGTATTCGGTGGATAAAGCACAAGTCAAAGGCTTGGATGAAGCCTATGCCATTGGTGAAGTAAAGGTACATATTTACGGCAAAGAAAAAGTATCTAAAGGCCGGAAGATGGGGCATATTACTGTGACAGCGCCGACAGTGGAAGAGGCGCTTGAAAAAGCCCGTCTGGCCCATTCAAAAATATCATTTTAGAATCAGGAGGAAAGTACCATGGACGTAAAAGTTGGAATTATTATGGGAAGCGATTCAGATTTACCAGTCATGTCCAAAGCGGCAGAAATACTGGATGAGCTGAAGGTAGCTTATGAGCTGACAATCGTATCGGCCCATCGGACACCGGATCGTTTATGTGAATATGCAAAAACAGCGGAAGAAAGAGGTATTAAAGTGATCATCGCCGGAGCCGGCGGAGCTGCTCATCTTCCGGGAATGACGGCAGCAATGACTGTCCTTCCGGTCATTGGCGTACCGGTACAGACAAAGGCTCTCGGCGGAGTGGATTCGCTGTACTCCATCGTTCAGATGCCTCCGGGAATTCCGGTAGCCACCGTGGCCATCAACGGCGCTCAGAATGCGGGCCTGCTGGCAGCCAAGATTCTGGCAACAACCGACAGTGAACTGTCTATACGTCTGAAAGATTACGCAGAAGGTCTGAATCAGACAGTTCTTAAGAAAGCAGAAAAATTAGAAGATATTAAATATGAAGAATATTTGAAGCAGATGTAATAGGAGGGAGTTTTATGAGCCGCAGCGGATTATTTGCCATGTACAACAATAACACCGATGCTTTCAGTACCGCAGCGTCGATTTATTATGGACTCTTTTCCATGCAGCATCGAGGAATGGATGCGACGGGCATATGTATCAATCAGAATGGTCAGTTCAAATATAAAAAAGAAGACGGTATGGTCATTGATGTTTTTGATGAAAATCTTCTCAGCCGTATGGAGGGACATGCCGGGATTGGTCATGTACTTCATTCAAATCGAAGTGATGTTCGGGAGTATGCACAGCCAATTGTCATCCGTTATACCAGCGGTCAGATGGCCGTAGCCTTAAACGGCGGTCTGGTAAATACGGAGGAACTTCGGAAAGAGCTGGAACTTCAGGGCGCTGTTTTTCAGACCTCGGATGATGCGGAAATTATCTCCGTCCTCATTTCCAGAGCGCGGAATCGTTTTGAAACCATTGAGGAAGCTATTGCGGATATTATGCCAAAACTCCGTGGAGCTTATGCCCTGCTTGTGATGACACCGAGAAAGATTATCGGGGTGCGGGATCCATTGGGCATGAAACCTCTGATTCTTGGAAAAAAGAGAAATTCTCTTTACTTTTCGTCGGAAACATGTATTTATAATGAGCTGGACGTGGAAGTTATCCGGGAAGTGATGCCGGGTGAGATCGTGACGATTAATCAGGATGGTATTAAATCGTTCCAGCAGATTCATGAAGAGAAGAGAGCTTTATGTGTCTATGAATATATCTATCATTCAAGACCGGACAGTGTATTGAATGGTATTGAGGTTTTTGAGGCCAGAGAGGTTATGGGAAGGATTCTTGCAAAAGAGGCTCCGGTAGATGCGGATGTCATTGTCTGGGTGCCAAATTCAGGACTTGCGGCAGCGTCCGGCTATGCAAAAGCATTAAATCTTCCTCTGGAAGATGCTTTTCTGAAAAATAAATTTCATTGTAATAAATTTGTTCAGCCGACAGAGGACATGGTTCGTCGGGGAGTGACGATGAAACTGGCGGTAATCAAAAGCCGTGTCTGCGGCAAACGGGTTGTTGTTGTGGATGACTCGATGGTTCGGGGAACGACAGGCCGGCTGCTGGTTGATCTTCTGCGGGATGCGGGAGCAAAGGAGGTTCATATGCGGATCGCGGCGCCGGAGGTTAAAAATGAATGCTATTTCGGCGGCAATGATCTGGACCGGACTTCTTTGATTTCAAGTCATAAAACGACAAAAGAGATCCGGGATATGATCGGAGCGGATTCACTGGCCTTTTTGTCGGTAGAGGGACTGAAAGAAGCCTGCAAAGGCACAGAGAACACATTATGTATGGCATGCTTTACCGGTGAATATCCGGTGAAATAAATAGGAGGATGAATTATGGATTATAAGAATGCGGGAGTAGATATTGAAGCGGGATATGAATCCGTGAAATTGATGAAAAAATTTGTGCAGAAAACGATGCGCCCAGAAGTGCTGACAGATATCGGCGGTTTTTCCGGTGCTTTTGCTCTGGATAAATTTAAAAATATGGAAGAACCAACGCTGGTTTCCGGTACGGACGGTGTTGGAACGAAATTGAAACTGGCTTTTATCATGGGAAAACATGATACCATCGGTATCGACTGTGTGGCTATGTGTGTGAATGATATTGCCTGTGCCGGCGGTGAGCCGTTATTTTTCCTGGATTATATCGCCTGCGGCAAAAACTATCCGGAAAAAATCGCAACTATTGTCAGCGGTGTGGCAGAAGGCTGCGTTCAGTCCGAAGCTGCATTGATCGGCGGTGAAACGGCAGAAATGCCGGGATTTTATCCGGAAGACGAATACGATCTGGCTGGATTTGCCGTAGGTATCGTTGATAAAAAGGATTTGATCACAGGCAAGGAATTAAAGGGCGGCGAGACATTGATCGGTATTGCATCCTCCGGTGTTCACAGCAACGGTTTCTCCCTTGTACGTAAAATTTTTGAAATGACGGAAGAATCTTTAAATACATATTATGACTGTCTTGGAAAGACACTTGGTGAAGCTCTTCTTGCTCCGACAAAGATTTATGTTAAAGCATTAAAGAGCCTGAAAAACGGCGGTGTGAAAGTGAAGGCCTGCAGCCATATTACCGGCGGTGG
>CABRLU010000218.1 GCA_902471845.1 uncultured Lachnospiraceae bacterium
ATTGTCAATTGTCAATTATCATCTGGCAATTATTCTTTTTGCGGATTCCCGCAAAAAGAATCGAACTTTATAAACTTTCAACTAATTTAATCGAACATTTTTCAAGTCTAATAACAACTGAAAAGAAAAAAAAGACGAATGGAGGTTAAAAAAAATTCATTTTTAACATTAGAGGTAACAAATAGAAATGCTCTTTCAGAATGCCTCTTAACTTTTTATAAGCACTTTGTTTCAGGGTACGGACAGAATTGATGGATATATTCAATTGATCTGCAATCTCCTGATTCGAATACCCTTGCAGGCTTAATTGTATTATTTTACAAGATTGCTTGGGCAGCTGTTCAACTGCTTTATGGACAAGCTGATAAGTTTCTTCTTCAATAATCTGGTTCCGGAAAAAGAGTACAGAATCTTTCTCCTGTAGTCTTAAATGTTCGTCTACAATCTGATTGTGTTTAATGTGATTCAGTGCCAGATTCCGGGCCGTCGTATACAAAAACCCCTTTACCTTCTCTGGCGATACGAATTCCCCTTTAAAGCGCCATAATTGGATAAAAGCCTCCTGAGCAATATCCGCAGCCATATCCATATCATTGACATACTTATCTGCAAACATGACAAGAAAGGGGAAATTTTCTTTGAAAAATGCCCCGAATAATTTGTAATCTTTCTTATTTACAGCAGCGATCAAATCCATTCCGGAGCAAATATAGTGTAAATTCACTTAAATAGTACCTGTAAAAGAGAGTAAAAGTGATACAAAATTTGCAAATTATCACGCCCGGACATCCATCAGTTTCCCCACAACAGTCTGAACAATTCCTAAGCACCGTTTCATTCCGCCTGACAATCGGTTGGCCCATGAAAACAAGTTCGTCCGCGTCCCCGCAGCCTGTTATATACGACCGCTTCCCTCCTTTATCAGAATGGTCACTGTGTCGGCCCATACACCGGTACAGGCCGTCAGGAATACCATCAACAATAAAGCACTTTTTACGTTATCTGTTTTAATCGCGATTCTTCATTTTCCAGCATCTTTTTCAATTCCGGGGAAGAAGGACGGGGAACATCCACCGACACGATATTTCCTTTTTTGTCAAAAACCATAAACTGCGGGATTCCCGTAATCTTTGGTAATCTTGCTCCAACCGCCGGCCAATAACTGCCCCTCCTTTCAGTCCCTCCGTTTTAATGAAGTCCAGCCATTTCTGTTTATCCTTGAATACATTTGCCGTATTTCTCGGTCCACTCTCCCAGTTCCCGCAGGAGCATTTTCTCTTCAGGACGGAAGTCGCCGTCGGCCTGCGGCCCAAAATTCACAGCCATATTTTCCCCATGGATACGGCATGTACGATGTACCCGATACTCTCTACAGTTTTTTTCACATAGCTCAGCGACCAGTCTTTGTGATAGCCCCACTGATTTTCCGGTATAGTCATACACACTTCCCAGTCCCTCCGGGGAACCTGTAGATCCTTTACCGCATCGGGCAACCGTCTTTCATAGCCCGATTCATAGCCGCCCATCAGGTGACCGTTACTGTCGAAATGCCGTTTGCCATACTCGTCCGACCGCAGTCTGCTATTTACCGTCACCCCCGGGACCAGCTCTTTCAGCATCTGCTCGGCATATACCGTCCACCAGGCATTTTTCTTTATGCTGCTGTCCCATGTCCCGTCGAACCAAAAGTCCTTTACGCTTGGATAGCGGGTAGCCAGTTCTTTCAACTGATTGTCCATGAAAGCGAGAAAACGGCGGAAAGCGATGCTGTCCTCCCGACTTCCGATGTCATACCGCCAGTCGGGATGACTCCAGTCCATGACCGAAAAATAGAAATGAATATCCATTCCCTCCTCCCCGCAGGCTTGCACCAATTCGACCAGGATATCCTTCCCATAAGGCGTACGGGCTACGTTGTATGGACTATATTCGCTCGGCCACAGGCAAAAGCCTTCGTGTTGTTTTGTCGTGATCTTGATGTACCTGAATCCGGCAGCCTTAAACCTTCTCACCCATTCCTTCGCATCAAACTTTTCCGGATTCCATTGTTTCATCAGTTCCAGCCATTCATCCGAAGGTACCTTTGCCCAGGATTCCAGCCATTCTGCCTCTCCTGGATAGACCTTACCCTTCATCGCGTAGCCCCGTACTTCAGCGGAATTTCTTCTCCGTTTTCCTGTCCGCAGGCTATCCCCCAAGACCATGCAGACAAGGCCACTATCATTACAATTAAAAGTCCTGTTTTCCAGTCCCGTTGTCGGTTCATCCACGATAATAATTTTCGGGTTGCCCACGATGGCCTGAGCGATACCCAAACGCCGCTTCATTCCGCCCGACAGTCGGTTGGCCCAGCGGTCACGAACCTCGTACAGCCCTACCTTCCGCAGTAGTTCGTCCACTACCTCCGCCCGTTTCCGCTTTCCCCGGATTCCGGCGAGACCGGCTCCGTAATCCAGAAATTCCCATGTCTTCAACTTCTCGAAAAAGCGAAAATCCTGCGGTAAATAGCCCAATACAGAGCGTATTTCTTTCCGGTGGTGCAAAATGTCACAGTCATCGAACAGGATTGATCCCGAGGAAGAAGACTGCAACAGGGTCATGATTCGCATGAGTGTCGTTTTACAGCTCCGTTGGGCCCCAGCAGACCGAACATGCCCGGCTTGATCTCCAGATTCAAACCGTTCAACGCTCTGTACCCATCCGGATATATTTTTATCAGATTGTTTATTTTAATATTCATGATATCAATTTGAAGATTTCAATTTTGTAAACTTTACGGCATCTGCAGCAACATACAGGCTATTGCTCCGGTCCGTCATGGTAACGGTCGTCTCGTCCTGCGGCAGCAGGAAGTCACCCAGCACAATCCATCCCTTCTCCTCCTGAGCCAGGTCGATGGTGAATGTCTCCTATTCTTCCCCATAGGATACCACACAGGTACGGTCCTCTTCTCTGGACTCTTCTTTGACGGTACCGCCTTTCAATATAGTGAAAGAACCCGCTCCCATACTGCCCAATCTTGTGCTCCAGACAGCAATTTCATAATACCCCTTCCCGGAGATACGGGCCTTCCATTCTGCATAGGCTTTGCCGTTTCCGCTTTTCTTGTATACGGACGACCGGACGATTTCGCCACAGGAACTTTCAGAGGCC
>CABRLU010000219.1 GCA_902471845.1 uncultured Lachnospiraceae bacterium
TCCGGCAGTGGGCTTGATCCCCATATT
This sequence comes from uncultured Lachnospiraceae bacterium, assembly GCA_902471845.1. Classification (GTDB taxonomy): domain Bacteria; phylum Bacillota; class Clostridia; order Lachnospirales; family Lachnospiraceae; genus Frisingicoccus. Next base: position 28 of record CABRLU010000219.1, read on the forward strand.
TCCCCGGCAGCAGCGGAATATCAGGTAGCACGTATTGCAAAAGCAAACGATATGACAGATGATGAAGTGTGTAATATCATTCGAAAATGTACCGAAGGACGTTTCCTTGGTATCTTTGGCGAAGAGACCGTCAATGTACTGGAAGTCAATCTTATGCTAGACGGTATTCTGGAGAAGTAAATGAATATAGCAAAAATCGTGATTCCCAAAATCTCCAATAAGGAATAGATTCAGCATCTTAATACGGTCTTAATACAGATAAATATTCTCTTATACCCTCTTTACGCTCTTTGATTTATGATTAAGGACATATAAAGGGGTATAAAGGAGGCTCGCAGTTATGAGGGTGGTGTTGTTAAAAAGAAAATTGACTTCGTTTCAAATTATCATCATTGGTTTTTCTGGTGTGATCATTTTCGGTACCTTCCTTTTAATGTTACCATTTTCCAGCCGCAGCGGACTGGCAACGCCTTTCTTTGAGGCATTGTTTACTTCTACCTCAGCAGTCTGTGTAACCGGACTCATTATACATGATACGGCAACATACTGGTCGGTCTTCGGTCAGATTATCATTTTGCTGCTGATTCAGATCGGCGGCATGGGAGTTATTACTGTGGCCGCATCCTTTGCAATGATTTCCGGGCGGAAGATTTCTTTGATGCAGCGCAGTACCATGCAGGAAGCGATTTCAGCGCCAAAGGTAGGGGGAATCGTTCGCTTGACTGGCTTTATTGTCAGGGTGACACTGGTGATGGAACTGCTGTGTGCAGCGGTTATGGCACCAGTGTTTTGCCGTGATTTCGGGAAAAAAGGACTTTGGATGGCGCTGTTTCATTCCGTGTCCGCTTTTTGCAACGCGGGCTTTGATCTGTTGGGTGTGCGCACTCCATTTTCCTCCCTGACAAGCTATGCAGCGAATCCAGTCATAAACTTTACTATTATGTTCTTAATTGTGGTTGGCGGTATTGGCTTTCTGACTTGGGATGATATTCGGGCAAATCGACTGCATTTGCGCAAATATAGGATGCAGAGCAAGGTGATTCTTTGTACCACAGCGGTTTTATTGATAGTTCCGGCAATGTACTTTTATTTTTTTGAGTTTGATGATCTCACGCGAAAGGAACGGCTTTTATCTTCTCTTTTTCAAGCTGTGACACCACGAACGGCGGGTTTTAATACGGTGGAATTAACTGATTTGAGTGAGGCGGGACAATTTATCACCATTGCGTTGATGCTGATTGGCGGTAGTCCTGGGTCTACCGCAGGAGGTCTAAAAACAACAACCATTGCTGTTTTGTTTACTACCGCAATTTCCACTTTTCGGCGTAGAGAAAATGCAAATATCTTTGGACGTCGCATCGATGATGATGTCGTAAAAAATGCAACGACAATTTCGCTTATGTATATCACGCTATGTTGTACCGGTGGCCTTATCATCAGTGTTTCCGAAGGACTTCCCATGATTACCTGCCTTTTTGAAACTGCCTCGGCTGTTGGCACAGTCGGTTTGTCCCTGGGGATTACTCCGGAACTGAATCTGCTCTCAAGGGTTGTTTTGATTTTGCTGATGTTTTTTGGACGAGTCGGTGGCCTTACATTGATTTTTGCGGCCTTATCCGGTGTGCAAAAGAAAGTATCAAAACTGCCAAAGGAAAAAATAACAGTAGGATAAAGGAGACATTATGAAATCAATTCTTCTAATTGGTCTTGGGCGATTTGGAAAGCATATTGCCATGCACTTGAATCATTTGGGTCACCAAGTGATGGCGGTAGATACTTCAGAGGAACGTGTAGAGGATGTTTTGCCCATTGTTACCAACGCACAGATTGGAGACAGTACGAATGCCGATTTTTTGGAATCTCTCGGTGTTCGCAATTATGATGTATGTATTGTTGCCATCGGCAACAATTTTCAGAGTTCGTTGGAAACAACTTCTCTGCTTAGTGAATTAGGAGCAAGGTTTGTAGTTTCCAGAGCTGCAACCGACGTTCAGGAAAAATTTTTGTTACGTAATGGTGCAAATGAAGTAGTCTATCCAGAAAAACAGCTTGCAAAGTGGACTGCAATCCGTTACAGTGCGGACCACATTCTCGATTACATTGAACTGGATGAAAATCACGCCATGTTTGAGATTCCAGTTCCAAAAGATTGGGCGGATCATTCGATTGGAGAGCTTGATATTCGTAAAAAATTCAATATTAACATTATGGGAATCAAGAAAAGCGGCAAGCTGGAGTTATCTATTTCTTCAGACACAGTGCTGAAAGCAGGAGATACCATGTTGGTGTTGGGAAGTAACAGGAATTTGCAAAAGTGCTTTCGTATTTGATTAAAAAAATCACGGAAATTGGAGGTGAATCCATGCAGGATGTTATTTTACTTGTAAGTACATCAGCTATATTTATTTTTGGGTATTTTATGGTGAAAAAACTGGATGCTTTTCTGGAAAACAATTGGAATGAGCAGGAACATGCTCTGATTCATGGCGAAAACAGCTTGAAAATCGGTTTTTCCAACCCATTAATGGCAGACAGCCTCTCAGATGTTCTAGAGACTTACGGAAAACAGCATCCAGATGTCTTTATACATATTTTCAGCGGAGAAGATAGTGAACTGTGCAGAGAACTGGAAACACACAAATTGGACATAATTTTTTTACCAGAGAATACAGCTGTATCGGAAAAAATTCATTATAATGCACGGATAGTGATTCTTCGTTGCACCCCGGTTGTAATGAAATATGCCGGCTTGTCCATTGAGCCGATTGCCCAGAATCACATCACTCAAAAAGCACTATGGAGAAATTCTAAAAAAACACCTGTTATTGATTCTTTTGTTGGATGCATGAATAGACTTGCCGTGAATCAGTCGCAGATGTAGGTTTTGACTTTGTGTGTTATAATATTAAAAAAAGAAATCGCTCTTACTTGAGTGATAGACGAGGAGGAACAAAATGGAATTGCCAAGACAAGATCCGGATCAGCTTCTTCGTGCGATTTGCAGCGATACATACACTAGGAAAAGTGGAAAACTTAAAATCTTTTTTGGCTATGCCGCAGGTGTCGGAAAGACCTATGCCATGCTTCAGGCGGCTCATCAGGCTA
>CABRLU010000220.1 GCA_902471845.1 uncultured Lachnospiraceae bacterium
GAACCCCTGTTACCGCCGTGAAAGGGCGGTGTCTTAACCGCTTGACCATGGAGCCTCAGCGATATCTATACTATCATATCCAAAGAGTTTTGGCAAGAGAAATTTTCATTTTTTCCAGATTTTTTCATTTTATTCCGTCAGCAAATGTAAATCCGATTTTTTCAGATAAATCCTTTCCGGCATCTCATCCCGTCCATATTGCCACGCATCTTTAGATATCTTCCAATCCACCCGTCCTGAAGCATGTGTCGACGTCCTAAAGGAAATATTATATTCAAATAAATCCTCTGTTACCACCGGTTCAAGCACAGGAAAAACAAGACACTCGTTTTCCTCAGTTTTACGCACGCAAAACTGATGGGCGCGGATGGCCACCGCCTGAATATTCGCCCCGGTCCTTTCCCGGACCGGCAGTTCCATATCCCAATCCTCCACATAAATACCAGAATCCACAGGACGGACTTTTGCAATGTTTTTACATCCCGTCAGCCGGGCTATTGTCATATTCCCCGGCTCGTCAAAAAGCTGTTTTGTATTACCCTGGCCTGCTATCTGGCCCTGTTCAAGAACAAGCATTTCTTCGCTCATCCGATACACTTCGTCCCTGCTGTGTGATACTAAAATAACGATTCCCGGATAGGTTTCAAGCATTTGCATCAGTTCCCGCTGCATCTGATCTCTCAGATAGACGTCCAGAGCCGAAAATGGCTCATCCAGCAATATGACCTCCGGCTCGCAGACCAGCATTCTCGCCAGAGCGACCCTCTGCTGCTGTCCCCCGGAAAGTTCTCCCGGAAGCCGTTTTTCAAGCCCGTTGAGATGAAATCGTTCCACCATCTCACGAACCTGATGCATGATCTGCCCCTTTTTTCCGGTCAATCCGGCAGCAATATTCTGCTCCACCGTCATCGTCGGAAAGAGGGCATAATTCTGAAATAGATAGCCCACTTTGCGTAATTGGGGTTTTAAATTCATCCGCTCCGAGGAATCAAACAGAGCCTTCCCGTTAATAACGATGCGTCCCTCATCCGGCCGCTCAATACCGGCAATGCTTTTTAAAGTCAGACTTTTACCACACCCGGATGCGCCGAGAATGCCAATACGCCGGCTATCACTTTGGAATGCAATGTTCAATTTAAAAGGTCCTAAATCCTTCTTAATCAAAACCTCGATCGACATCCTGCCACCTCATTCACTATCCTACCACCGTTTCACATGCTTCAGCTGTTTCCCGACAATTAAATTCATTACGCACACAATGACAAAAGCGAGGGCCATAACAATGACAACCCAGACACCGGCCGTCAGATAATCGCCGTCCTGGATGACCATAGCGATTTTCTGTGAGATTGTCCCCGTCTTTCCAGGAATATTCCCGGCCAGCATGGAAGTGGCTCCATACTCTCCCATCGCTCTCGCAAAGGTTAAAATCGTCCCGGCCGCCACCCCTGGCCCGGCTGTCGGCATGACGACCTTCCAAAAAATCTTCCATTCCGACATCCCCAGGGTCCGGGCTGCATAAATCAGATTCACGTCAATCTGTTCAAAAGCAGCACGGGCATTCCGGTACATCAGCGGAAAGGCAATCACTGTCGCCGCGATCACGCAGCCTGCCCAGGATTGAATGACTTTAACATCGAACGTATCATACAGATAAGCCCCCACGGGTCTCCGGGTGCTAAAGAGCAAAAGCAGAAAAAAGCCTGCGACTGTCGGCGGGAGGACCATCGGCAATGTCAAAAGGCCATCCACCACAGCCTTTGTTGCCGGTTTCGCCTTTACCACCTTTCTGGCCGCATAAATCCCCAGAAAAAAAGCCAGAACAGTGGCTACCGCCCCGGTCTTCAGCGAGATAAATAAGGGACTCCAGTCCAGATTCATTAAAATCTCTCCTACCTTTTCCATTTTTCATCTCCCCTGCTCTCAGGCGTTGTTATTCCACATTCGTATCAAAATAATAGCTCTCAAATACATCCCCGGATGCATCCGAAAGGACAAACTGAAGGAAGTCCTCTGCTGCCTTTTTCTCTGTTTCATCCGCTTCTTTATTCTGAACCAGACAGATTGGATAAATCACATCCCCGGTCAGATCATAGCTTACTTTTTCAAGAATTTCCACCTTATCTTCATAGCCATATGTATCTGAATAATAGGTCGTTCCGACCTCGCAGGCCCCTTCGGTCACTGCGATCAGCACCTTGCTCACATTGTCCTGCTCACTGATTTCCACACCGCCCAGGGCATCGGATATTTCCTGTGTCGTAATGAGAGAAACATCCTCCGCATCCGGTAAAATTCCCATATTTACCAACGCCTGTCGGGTATATCTGCCCACCGGAACACTTCCGCCGGCCAGCGCGATACTGGCAGCTTCCTCCAGATTTTCAAGTCCGGTCACCTTCGTACCGCTGTCTTTTAACGTCAGTACCACAACCTGATTGTTGACAACATTATGTCGGGAACCGTCAATCACCAGACCGTCCTCCTCCAGCTGGTTCATCTGCTTCTGTGCTGCCGAAAAGAAAATGTCACAGGCGTAGCCTTCTTCAATCTGGGTTAAAAGTTTTCCTGAACTGTCCGCATTAAATGTAATTTTCACTTCCGGATGTTCGCTCTGATATCGCTCTGCCAGATCCGTCATGACCGTGTTAAGACTGGCAGCAATAAACACCTGAATCTCTGTCTCCTCTGCCGTTGTCTCTTCATTTTGGACCGCTTCTGTCTCTTTTTTTGTTTCTTCCTTGCCCGAACAGGCCACAAGACCCGTAAGCATACATATTACCATTCCCGATGCCGCTATCCGTTTCATCCATCGTTTCATCTTCTTGCACACTCTCCTTCTGTTCCGCTCAATATTCCGAGACCATGTTTTAACTCGGGTAATATGTACTCTAATGCTTCCCTGACCGCTTTCGGACTTCCCGGCAGATTGACGATCAAAGTCCCTTTGCGTATCCCCGACTCTCCGCGGCTTAACATAGCCCGCTTCGTAATGGTCATAGAATAGGCTCGAATCGCTTCAGCAATCCCCCGGGCCATTCGGTCACATACCGCGATCGTTGCCTCCGGCGTGATATCCCGTTTTGAAAATCCCGTTCCTCCGGTGGTAAGAAT
>CABRLU010000221.1 GCA_902471845.1 uncultured Lachnospiraceae bacterium
AATGCTAAGCAATATTACTGGACATAATTTATGTTCCACTTACATTAAAATACATAGATGACTATATATTATGGGGAGAATAACCATAGTACATATTATGCATTTCCGGAAAAAATATAATTCCTGTTTAAAAGCGGAATGACAGATATTCCAAGATACTCTATGTAAAATATAAATAAAATATATAAATCAAATATATTGAGATGATAAACATTGCGAAACGATTCCAACTGTAGACTCATTGAAAATTTATATTTGACTGATTACAATAGCCACAGGTGCTTTTACATAGAATGCAATGTATTTGCGGCTATGTATGAATGCGAGTCCTGCCCCGGGACTGTCCAGAAAGGAGGTCATGAGAAGTAGGAGGGGATACAGTTCGTTTTCCGGCAGAAGGAATTCATGGAGAAAACCGCATTAATTTTATTTACAATCATTATGAATTCTGAGGTTTCCGGGGAATGCCCATATTCTGATTTGTGCCAGGCACCTGAATCTGATCAGGCTGTGGGATATTTTTAAGGAAGGTGAATTTTATGGATCCAGCCGTTGTCACACTGTGCGTCCTAGCAGTAGCGTGCTTCTTGTTCGTAACCGAACTGATTCCCTTAGCAGTCACAGCCATGGCAGCTTGTACTGCATTAGGTATTTTGGGCGTTCTGCCGTCAAAACAAGTTTATGCCGGTTTGTCCAACTCCACCGTGGTACTCTTTGGCGGTATGTTTGTTATCGGCGCTGCTATGTTCAGAACTGGTCTTGCTCAGGCGATTGGTCTTGGTGTAGTCAAAAAAGCGGGTACTAAAGAAGTGCCACTCATGGGCGCAGTTATGCTCGTTACCATCATTTTGTCTTCTGTATCTTCCAATACGGGTACAGTAGCCTGCCTCATGCCGGTTATTATCGGTATCTGCCAGGCAGCTAAAATTTCTCCATCGAAAGAACTCATGCCTCTGGCAATTGCTGCCAACGTAGGCGGCACCATCACCATGATCGGTACCCCGCCAAACGTTATCGTCACAGGCGCTCTGTCCGCAGCAGGTCTGCCTACTTTCGGATTCTTCGAATTTGCTTATATCGGTATTCCGCTGTCTATTATCATTCTTGTATACACACTGTTTATTGGCCGTCATTTCATTCCTGATAAGCAGGCCGGTGAAATGGATGAAGAAGCGGTAAAAGCGGCAGCCGAAGAAGCAGGTGCTTCCGGCGACAGTGCTCCGAAGAGCAAAACAAAGATGTGGATTTCCGGCATCATCCTTCTGGGCGTAGTAGCCTGCATGGCTCTGGGGCTGAAGAATCTGCCGCTGCACACCGCGGCGGTAACCGGCGCTATCCTCTGCGTCATTACAGGCTGCCTGAAAGAAAAAGAAGCCTATGCGGGGATTGACTGGGTAACCATTTTCCTCTTCGCCGGCATGCTTTCCGTGGCTACTGCTATGGAAAAGACAGGCGCAGGGAAAATGATTGCTGACGCTGTTGTAAGTATGATGGGTGACAATCCGAACCCCTATGTGCTGACAGCGGTGCTGTTCCTCATTTCCAACGTACTGACCCAGTTCATGTCCAACACAGCATCGGCAGCGCTCCTGGCACCGATCGGTATTTCCATCGCCCAGTCTGTAGGCGCAGATCCGAAACCGGTTCTGATGGCACTTGGTATCGCGGCTTCCATGGCATTTGCCACACCGATGGCAACGCCTCCGAACACCCTCGTACTGGGACCGGGCGGATTCTCCTTCAATGACTATGTCAAGGTCGGCGTTCCGATGTGCCTGATTTCCTTGGTAGCCTGCGTTATCATCATTCCGATTTTCTGGCCGTTCTAAAATTATGGTCACAAATCAATAGGTTTTACAGGGGAGTGTTCTCTTCGGGTGAACCGGGGAGGACACATCTTCCTATTTAGAAAGGTGGATTTTATTCATGGATACTCCAGGCCCACTTTCCATTTGTATCACTAACATGGTTATCGTATTTGGTGTTCTTATTTTTCTGGCTTTTGTCATCGAACTGATCCACGTGGTGGATCCGACCAAGAAAAAGAAATAAGAAGTAAGAGCTTAGTGAATACAAATACCGTATAGGAGGTACAATAATGGATGGTTTTATGAGAGCACTTGTTTCCGTATGGACAGATTCCGGCTTTGCCGCACTGACCTGGGAAAACTGTGTCATGATTTTAGTAGGACTTGTTTTACTTTATTTATCAATTGCGAAGGAATATGAACCTTTGCTGCTGCTCCCGATCGCGTTCGGCTGCATCATGGCCAACTTCCCGAATACCGGGTTTGAAGATGAAATGGGCGTCATGATGGCCATCGGATTCGGGATCAAGTATGAAATTTTCCCGCCCCTTATTTTCATGGGGGTAGGCGCCATGACGGATTTCGCACCGCTTATTGCAAACCCAAAGACCATGCTTCTTGGCGCAGCTGCCCAGATCGGCGTATTCGTTGCGCTGGCAGGCGCTATGATGCTCGGCTTCAATGTGCAGGAAGCGGCATCCATCGGCATCATCGGCGGTGCTGACGGCCCGACCGCGATTTACCTGACATCCAAGCTGGCACCGCATCTCTTAGGCGCTATTGCCGTGGCGGCATACAGCTACATGTCCCTGGTTCCGCTCATCCAGCCCCCGATTATGAAGCTGATGACGACCAAGGAACAGAGAAAGATCAAGATGGTCAACCTTCGTCCGGTAAGCCACTTTGAAAAGGTGGTATTCCCGATCGTCGTAGCCATCGTCGTATCCCTGCTTCTGCCTCCGGTAGCGGCACTGATGGGCTGCCTGTGCATGGGGAACCTGTTTGAAGTATCCGGCGTAACGGCAAGACTTTCCGATACCGCGCAGAATGCGCTGATCAATATCGTCACCATCTTCCTGGCGACAGGCACAGGCTTGACAATGTCCGGCGACAAATTCCTCCGTCTGGAAACGATTGAAATCATCGTGCTCGGTCTGATTGCCTTTGCGGCAGGCACGGCAGGCGGCGTCCTCTTTGGACAGATCATGAGAATTGCTTCGGGCAACAAGATCAACCCGCTCATCGGATCGGCAGGCGTATCGGCTGTACCGATGGCAGCACGTGTATCCCAG
>CABRLU010000222.1 GCA_902471845.1 uncultured Lachnospiraceae bacterium
ATTGCGGCCAAAAGAATTTTTAGGCATTATCGGGCCGAACGGCAGCGGGAAGAGCACCTTCCTGAAATGCGTCTACCGCGTGCAGAAACCGACAACGGGAAAAATTTATTTCAATGGAAAAAAATTAGATGAATTTTCCTATCGTGAATCAGCGCTGAAACTGGCCGTCGTGGCGCAGCACAATTTTTACAATTTTGATTTCTCCGTCTTGGACGTGGTTCTCATGGGACGCTCACCCCATAAGAAAATGATGGAGCGGGACAATGCGGAAGACTATAAAATTGCGCGGGACGCTTTGCGTGTCGTAGGACTGGAAGAATTCGGCGAAAGAAATTTTTCCACTCTTTCCGGAGGGGAACAGCAGCGTGTCATACTTGCCAGAGCGCTCACACAGCAGACAGAATGCCTTGTTCTTGACGAACCGACAAACCATCTGGATATCAAGTACCAGCTTGAAATCATGGATATCGTGAAAAGTCTGGATGTGACAGTCATAGCTGCCGTTCATGACCTGAACATCGCTGCCATGTACTGTGACCGCCTCATTGCCATCAGCGGGGGGAAAGTAGCAGGTATCGGTACTCCCAGGGAACTTCTGACGGCAGAATTTATCAAAAAGCTGTATGGCGTGGACAGCCGTGTAGATATAGAAGAATCTACGGGCCGGATGAATATTGTATACCTTCCGCGCCATTGGAAAAAGGAAACGCCGCAGGTTTCAACTTAATAAAATCAGAATAAAGTGAAACTCCGGCAATTACGTTTTCAGCAGCGTGTATTGCCGGAGTTTTTTGCTGCGAGTTTGGATAGTGTGTTTTTGCCGGATGGTGAGCAACATGTTTATAAGCTTTAATTTATAACAAAGAACCAAAAAAGCTTTATTCTGCCACTTATGGGAATAAAGCTTTTTCAATGAAATCGAGATTATCCGGATCATGCTGATGATTTTTGCGGTGAAGTTTGAAAAGTGGATCTTCGGTATTTTTTCTCTTCATGATGGCAGATCCTTCACGTTCGCTACGGATGACGATTAACGTTTCTCTAATTATGAAACCTTAACGTCTTATACAAGGATGATGGAGTCGGCTGTCAGAAGAAGCTGCTGGCGCACGTAGTGCGATTGAGGATACTCGCTTGTCGTAATGGCTTAAATCGTAAAAGAATAGTTAGCTTGCAGCTGACAGCTCACAGCTAACGGCTTTTATCTTCTTACCACTTTCCTCACCACGGGTATAGATCCTTCACATTCGTTCAGGATGACGCCTTGCCGTCCCTCATCATTCTGAATGGGGACAAGAATACCTTGTAAGAAGGGCGGTAAATGAAACAATGACAATGAGTGAAGAATCTATTCCCCTGATGACATCTTACCGTTCTCCTCACAACGGCAGGAGATCCTTCGCTATGACGTCTGATGTTCCTCGTTATTCAGCTCAAGTTTATAATGCTGTTTTAAGGAGAAATAGAATATCTTTTACGATAGGGCAGATCATACTGTTTTTGATGTTACAGTTCGAAGCCGTCAGAAGCGTCGCCAGGTTTGGAGAGGCGCCGTGCGATATCTTCATAATTGTCTTTCAAATGGAAGATGATGAGGTTGAGAGAGGTGCGGATTACTTCCGGATCGAAACTTTCCGGCCTTGTGGTGACGCAGATATCCAGAAATGTGTTGTCGTCTTCGGCAATGCTGTACTTGAAAATGGAATGGGCGGCGTTCAGCTGCTCCAGGAAACGGATGAAAGTTTTACGGGCGGGGCCTGCAGGCGCGACACCCAGATGGATGCGGAGCAGGGTATACATGCTGTTGTCCGTGATGACGGCAGCTACAAGGCGGTGGCTGCCCGCCGGAATGGCGGTGATGAAAGCTACGGAATCCTTTTCATCATGGGTATCTCTGCGCTGGAAGAAATTCAGGTCATTGTCTTTCATGTATTTTTCGAAGATGCCGGCTTTTACGTTTTTGCCGGGATTGAAATTAATTACTTTTGCCATGGCGCCTCCTGTGCGGGATTTCATATTTCATTCATTATACTATGGGTGCACATAAAAATGAAAAAATATATTATTTCTTTAATAAGGGAACAAATCCTTTCCGTCCCATGGTATAATAACAAAAGCGACTATGGTACGGCAATTTTTATATTTTATGTAATAAATGAAATGTACGGCTACAATTGAATAGGAGGTTAATCTTGGCAAAATCCAGATTACAGATCATTCCCTTGGGAGGCCTGGGGGAAGTCGGGAAGAACATGACTGTATTCCGTTACGGCGACGAAATTATCGTAATAGATGCAGGAATGGCTTTTCCTGATGAAACAATGCCGGGGGTGGATATTGTTATCCCCGACTTCAGTTACCTGATTGAAAACAGGGACAAGATCAAGGCCATTCTCATTACTCACGGACACGAAGACCATATCGGTTCGCTGGCTTATTTACTGCGTGATGTTTCCGCTCCGGTCTATGCGACGCGGCTGACCTGCGGCCTGATTGAAGGCAAGCTGAAGGAACAGAAAATCGGAAAGTACAATTTGAATGTAGTAAAGACAGGCGATGAATTCAGACGCGGTTCTTTCAGGTTCGGTTTCTTCCATGTATGTCATTCCATTCCGGATTCCTGCGGCGTTTATGTCCGTACGCCGGTAGGAACCGTGGTGCATACAGGTGATTTTAAATTTGATCATTCCCCTGTGGACGGAGAACAGACGGATATGCACAAGCTCGCCGAGCTTGGCCGCAACGGTGTGCTTGTCCTCTGCGCCGATTCCACGAATGCCCAGAATCCGGGATATACTTTGTCGGAAGCAGTGGTTTCCAAGTCGCTTAGAGATGCTTTCCACGAAGTCAGGGGACGTATCATTCTTGCCACATTCGCGTCCAATGTGTCCCGCGTACAGATGGCGATTGATGCGGCTGTTGAAAATAAAAGAAAAGTTTGTGTCTTCGGCCGCTCCATGGTCAATGTAGTGGGTATCGCGCTTGAAATGGGCTACCTTAAGGCTCCGGAAGGCACATTTATTGAACCGGAGGAGCTCAATCATTATCGCGATGACAGAATCTGCATCCTCACGACGGGAAGCCAGGGCGAACCTATGG
>CABRLU010000223.1 GCA_902471845.1 uncultured Lachnospiraceae bacterium
ATAGGTGATTAAGTCACGGAATATGTGTCGTGATTTGATAAAATATAGATAAAGGCGGCGGTAAAACCTATGAACCAATATGTTTGCGGCATTTGTGGATATATTCACGATGAAGTTGTCGGAGGCAAGTAGGAATACCTACCTGCCGATTGGAAGTGTCCTGTCTGTAATGCAGGCAAAGACGCTTTCAAACCCAAAGAAGAAAAAACAGCGTCCCAGGAGATCCTTGAAAAGCCCCATGTGGACAATGAAAAAATGGAGGAAAAGAAAATGGAAAAATGGAAATGCACAGTCTGCGGTTACATTCACGAAGGCCCTATGACACCTGATTTTAAGTGCCCCATCTGCAAGCAGCCTGCCAACAAGTTTGTGAAGATTGAGGATGCTGCGGCTCCTGCAAAGAATCCCTATGCAGGCACCAAAACCGAGAAAAATCTGTGGGAAGCCTTTGCTGGTGAATCTCAGGCACGCAACAAATATACTTACTTTGCTTCAGTAGCCAAGAAAGCCGGTTACGAGCAGATTGCTGCTCTGTTCCTGCATACTGCACAGAACGAGATGGAGCACGCCAAGTTGTGGTTCAAAGCTCTGGGCGAGCTGGGCGATACTGCCGAGAACCTGCTCCATGCTGCTGAAGGTGAGAACGCCGAGTGGACGGATATGTATGACCGCATGGCTCGTGAAGCTGATGAGGAGGGATTCCATGATCTGGCTGAACAGTTCCGTGGCGTAGCTGCCATTGAGAAGATGCACGAGGAGCGCTACCGCAAGCTTTTGAGCAACGTGGAGACCATGCAGGTGTTTGAGAAGAGCGGCGTTACCATCTGGGAGTGCCGTAACTGCGGACATATCGTAGTAGGAACCAAGGCTCCTGAGATTTGCCCTGTCTGCAAGCATCCTCAGGCATTCTTCGAAGTGCGTGCGGAAAACTATTGATAAAACGGAGGAAATTAAAATGAGTGCAAAGTTTTATATCTGCCGTCATTGCGGCAATCTGGTTGGTATGATTCACGACGCAGGTGTTCCCATAATGTGTTGTGGTCAGAAAATGGAGGCTCTCGAGCCTAACACAGTAGAAGCCAGCGGCGAAAAGCATCTGCCCGCTGTTACTGTTGAAGATGGTGCAATCCATGTCAATGTGGGTTCTGTAGATCATCCTATGCTTCCGGAGCATTTCATCGAGTGGGTCTATGTCCAGACCGAAAACGGTGGTCAGCGTAAGGTTTTGAAGCCCGGTGACGAACCCCATGTCACCTTCTCCCTGGGAGACGATAAAGCAGTAGCTGTCTATGCTTATTGCAACCTCCACGGCCTGTGGAAAACTGAAATTTAACATGGAGGTTCTTGCAAATGAACGAAAAAGTACATGCGCTTATCAATCAACAGATAAATACGGAATTCTATTCCGCATACCTTTATCTCAATTTTTCAAACTATTTCGAGGAAGTCGGGCTTGACGGCTTTGCCAACTGGTATAAAATTCAGGCTCAGGAAGAGCGTGACCACGCCATGCTTTTCTATCAGTACCTGCAAAACGAAAACCAGAAGGTAACGCTTGAAGCCATTGACAAGCCTGATCTGAATGCAGCTTGCCATATGGATGTTTTGAAGGCAGGTCTTGAGCACGAAAAATATGTGACCTCACTGATTAATGATATCTATAGTGAGGCTTACGAAGCAAAGGATTTCCGTACCATGCAGTTCCTCGATTGGTTTGTGAAAGAACAAGGTGAAGAAGAAACCAATGCAAAGAATTTGATTTCCAAAATTGAACTCTTTGGCTCCGATCCCAAGAGCTTGTATATGCTCAATCAGGAATTGGCAGCACGAGTTTACTCTGCTCCTTCTTTGGTTCTTTAATCACTATAGCCTATAGATGATGGAAGTATAAAAGGCAGTATGCCGCCTGTCGGTTTTCCGGCAGGCGGATTTTTTACAGGAGGATACCTATGAGTCAAGACAATGCCAGCTTTACCTTTTTACATCGCATAGAGGAAGTAGAACTGAACATTGAGGATGGACGCTGGCAATCTGCTTTGGCATTGGTGCTGACTTTGCCTGATATTTGCGGCGGCATTGCTTTCCCAGAAATTGTAAAGCGTTATCGGGATGGGCGTGCTGTTCTGGATAGAAAGCAGAGACCAACTCGTGATGTAGGGAATCAATATATTCGTTGGTTTGATACATACGCAGCACCTTTCTTTAAAGTTTCTGCGCAGGATATCTTTCCGTATATCTGCGGAGAACGATGCTGGCAGCTTCGATGTGAATACCTGCACCAAAACAAAGGCTTTGCAAATACTGAGGACAATACTTCGATTCGTTTTCACTTGGGTGTGAATTGCGGAACTTCCGTTTGCCAACTGGATAGAATAAGTTCTGACAACAGCCTCACGGACATCCGTATTGATATTGAACAGTTTTGCCGAAGAATGTGTCGAGCGGTCAGAGCTTATTATGAAGCAGAACATACAGAAAAAGATTTCAACCTTTATAATACGCCAGTTCTTGATTTTATAAAGGCATCACAGGATGATCAATCAAATGCCACGATTGCCATTATGTGCAGTAATTCAGCCTATGGGAACGGACTGAGACTGGTACTGCAGAACTTATCCAAACATATCCTTGTATTTGAAACCCCGGAAGCCGCAAGAAAAAAGCTTGGAAAGAAAAAGCCTATGCTTTGGGTTGTTACAGAAGCTCTGACAAAACAGCCGGATCAGCCATGGCGGGCGGATAAAAGAACACCCGTAATTCTTCTGTCCAATCAACCGGAATCAGAAATAACGATTGAAAAGAATACGGGTAAGGTGATCATCTTGCCTGTTCCCGTTCTACCAGAAACGCTCCGTAATGCAGTTAAGACTTATCTTTTGATAAAGGAGGGAAAGTAATAAGAATGATTATTATTATCATATCAATCATATTACTACTACTTCTTCTTACTTTTTTCCTCTATATTCAAAAGAAAAAAGTGATGTCGCTTCAACAGCAGATTGGTGATCTTCAAAATAAAATTAGTATTCTTGAGAAACAATATCTTGCAGCTGAACAGTATAAAGATTCTCTCAGGC
>CABRLU010000224.1 GCA_902471845.1 uncultured Lachnospiraceae bacterium
AAGTGACTCCAAGGGGATTTGAACCCCTGTTACCGCCGTGAAAGGGCGGTGTCTTAACCGCTTGACCATGGAGCCTCAACGAAAATTATCATACCATACCTTAAGAAGTTTGGCAAGATATTTTTTTCATTTTTTCACAACTTTTTTCATTTTTTTCGTTGAAAAGGCGGCATTTCGCTGCCGCCCCTCAAATTTAAAATTCCAGATTCTTTCCGGTTTCTTTATCAAAGATGTGGGCCACACTGCCCTGGAAAGTAAATGTGATCTCCTTTCCCATAGGAATAAAGGAATCACCGCCAATCGTCGGCACGATGATAATAATATCCTCGCCCTGGGCTGTGACGTGATAATGGATTTCACTTCCCATCATTTCCGAAACATCCACAATACCGCAGATCTTTGCCTCCGCCTTAGCGTCCAGCATCAAATGTTCCGGGCGAACACCGAGCACAACTTTCTGAGGTTCCACATTCTTTGCCAGCAGCCGTTGCTGTTTCTCTTCCGAAAGAACAACCGTTAATTCTCCCAGTTTTACCGCATATTTTCCATCCACTTTGATCAATTCCGCATCAAACTGATTCATTCGAGGCATACCGATAAATCCTGCCACAAATAGATTGGCCGGATGATCAAATACTTCCTGAGGCGTTCCTACCTGTTGGATCACACCATCTTTCATGATAACAATGCGGTCTCCCAGTGTCATAGCCTCTGTCTGGTCATGAGTTACATAAATAAATGTCGTATTAATACGTTTGCGCAGTTTAATAATTTCCGCTCTCATCTGATTACGGAGCTTTGCATCCAGATTGGAAAGCGGTTCATCCATCAAAAGTACCTTTGGACTTCTGACGATGGCACGGCCGATGGCAACCCTCTGTCTCTGACCACCGGAAAGAGCCTTCGGTTTTCTATCCAGATATTCGGTAATTCCAAGAATCTCTGCCGCCTCATTCACTGTTTTTTCAATCGTCGCCTTATCTACTTTTTTCAATTTTAATGGATAAGCCATATTCTCAAATACCGTCATATGCGGATAAAGCGCATAGCTCTGGAATACCATGGCAATATCCCGTTCCTTTGCCGCCACATCATTGACACGTTTATCATCAATATACAGATCACCGGATGAAATTTCTTCCAGTCCGGCCACCATACGGAGCGTTGTGGATTTTCCGCATCCGGATGGTCCGACCAATACAATAAACTCTTTGTCCGCAATATCCAGATTAAATTCCTGAACAGCAACAACACCTTCTTCCGTTACCAGAAGGTTACTTTTCTTTTCCTGTTCCCCTTTTTTGCTTTTCTTTTTCTCGGTATTCGGGTATACCTTTTTAATATTTTTCAATTTTAAACTTGCCATTTTTGTTCCTCCATCCCCTGCCTAAAGAGTAAACCACCGGATTTCATTTGCCTCCATATGAAGTTCAAAACCGGTTCCGTCACCACAAAATACAACCGTATCCTGCGGCTCATAAGTATTATTCACAACACAATACTTTCCGTTTTTTACATAAGCATGGATTTCCACATTAAAGTTCGTACTGAACCACTTCTGAAGTTCATCCTCGCTGTGGGCGCTCCAAAGTATACTTCGATATAAAATCCGACTGTTTTCAAAGCTATACGGAAGGCCGCTGATATAGACTGCTCGGCCTTTTCCAAAAGAATTCACCGCCATCTGAACTTCTTTATCTCTCTGAACTAAAATCTCCGTTCCTTCACAGGCATAAATATTCTTTTTGCCCTCACCGAAATCTACAGGTTTGGTGATATCCGCCAGAATAAAATGTTCCGGATGTTCTTCCCAATTATATTTATCATAATTCAAAGTAAATCCCGTTTCTTTTTCCACACCAAGCACATTGGCAAGCTGAAAATAATGGCCCTGGTACTGATGTCCGGATGGTTCGCCCACACCGATAAAACCACCGCCATTATAGATAAACTCACGAATTCTCGCAGTCAGCTCCGCATCTTCCCACACATAACCGCCGGTGTGAGCCGTATCACCGTCACCCACATTGATCAAAACGTCAACATCATCCAGAATATGAACATCGTCTCGTATATCATCAAAGGAAATAAATTTCACATCAAAGGCTGCGCCGGAAAGCGCCTCAATCACGCCCTCATAACTGTAGTTTTGTTTCTGATACAGAGCATGATGTACCATATGACAACCCCAACTGCGGATTTTTCCCCAACAGTTTAACACGGCAACGGTTTTCACACAGTAAGGTTCCGTGCCTCGGGTATTTTCATATAGTTCACGAAACTCATTGCACACACTCTCCACATAATCAATAAAATCCGGGAATTGCAGTGCCAGCTTCAAATAACCGCCATAGCCGATACGGTCAATCGGGCTTCTCAGAATAGCCCTTCTGGCCGTCACCCAATTCATCTTTGCTTCTTTTACCGGATCCCCGCCTTCATAAAATGTATCCGGGAAGAAATACGGTAAAAACCTACCCTCTGTATATTTAGCGCCTGAAATATCTGAAATCAGACGGAGTGTACTTCCATTGCCCACACTGCCTACTACTGCATCCAGGCCAATAGATTCAAATTCGGGCATAAACGGTTCGGTTCCAATCCAGTGATCCCCCAGAAACATCATAGCTTCCTTACCATATTCATGAGTGATGTCCACCATTTCCTTTGCGAGTTTGGCAACTTCACGCCGCTGAAATGCCTGGAAGTCTTTAAATTCCCTGCTCGGAATGCGGTACTGATTATTGTAATATCCCTGATCGATAATATATTCCGGCCGGAACGGATATCCTGCTTCCTTTTCAAATTGCTCCAGAATATATGGACTTACCGACGCTGAATAACCGTACCAGTCCACATATTTTTCCCTTTTCAGTTCGTCAAATATCAATGTAAACTGATGAAAAAATGTTGTATATCGGATGACATCTACATATGGATGTTCCTCGCAGAATTTTCGAAGCCGTTCCATGGAATACTTGTGCGTTTTCGGCTGTCTGACGTCAAAAGTGATCTGATGCTCAAAATCCTTCCAGTCATTTGTCACTGCATTATACATATGTACCGGATCCCAGA
>CABRLU010000225.1 GCA_902471845.1 uncultured Lachnospiraceae bacterium
AAAGGGCGGCAGCACTTTTTGCTGTCGCCCCTTGATTACCCACCAGCAAGGACAGGCGGGGCTGTCAACGGTGGGCGCAGCCCATTCATTTTACTGTTGACTGGCTCGTTTGGGTTTGCTATACATTTTAGCTGCGCATCTCTGCCATGAGTTCTCTAAATTCTATGCAGTCACGAACAAATGCGTATTCTTCTTTGGTGGCTAATTCGTCACAAAGTGTATCTGCCAGTCTACTTGAAAAAAGCGTAGATTCACTATCTTTTGCATTGCGGTATAGCTGACAATCCTGTACATTCCACTCTTTTTTCATAGCAGGCAACATTTTTTTGAGAATGGATAAACACTCGTCTTTGTTTTTCTTATCTATGGCAAGCAGCAAATGGGCATTGTAACGCATCCACTCTGGGAAACAAAATTGACGGGTAATAGTTTTGTACATATCCGCAAAAAATTCTGCGTTGTCGTTGCATTTTTCAAGCAAAGCTATTTCAAGCATATTTATTAAGGCGGTTTGTATATCTGTAACGCCTTTAAGCACTCTGTGCTCCCATATTTTTTCTGCGTCCTCATATTTTTTTTGCTTATGATAAAGAATTGCAAGCTGTTCTTCTCTATCTATCGTTGAGAACGGTAACATATTGATTAGTTCTTCTGCTTTTGAATATTCGCCCCTGTTTCTTGCATAGGAAATCAGCATACTAATTGCTGTATCTCTAATTTCGGGAATTTCATTTACAGACAGCCTTTTATAAAAAGTTTCAAAAGTTTCCCGGTATTGTTCTGGCTCTGGTACACTATAAAGGAATAATGCGCCGTCTAAATACAGCGTAGCGGAGTATAGCAGTTTATCACAAGTAGGATATTCATGTATTTTGTCGATTGCCATTTGAAAAGCTGACATATAGTTTTGCTCTTGAACAATCTCATCAAGTTCATTTACAAAATTTTCAATTTCTATATCTGTTAAATCTTCATTGAATGATAAAAGCGTATTCAAATCAATTTTTAACAGGCGGGCAAGAGCCGGTAAAAGAGTTATATCTGGATATGTGCTGCCTTTTTCCCACTTATTTACAGCCGGGGTGGATACTCCCAAAAGCTCGGCGATTTGTTCTTGTGTTAATGACAATTCCTTCCGTTTTTCTCGGATAATTTGATTGATTTTCATAAGCAAACCTCCTTTGTGTTTATGCCTTTATGATAGCAGAGTAGGCTTTAAGGAACAATAGAGCTATTGTTAAATTGATGATTTACAAAATTAACCAAAAGTTAAAAACGGAATAGTCAGCTGCTGTCTATCAAATTCTTAGTTGCTACTTTACCACACATGAGCATTATCCCCCGGCTTCATGCCCGGCTTATCCTTGATTGGTTCGGAAGTAGCCTTTGTCAGTTCCGCATCAATAGCAGCCTGTCTCTGCAATCTCTCTATTTCCTTACCAAGTGCCACCACATCCGCTTCCATTCTTTCGTAAGTCGCATTGTCCTCTGCAGAAATCAGACCATCACTGCCCCTTCTGGAATCCAAAAATGCCTTGGCAGTTTCCCATGCTTTCTTTCTCTTTTCCATTAATTCCAATACTGTACTCATATTCATTGCCCTCCTTATGGCTTTAACAGACTGAGCCTCTTTTCAAGCTCGCTAATGTTTACCTTTTTCTCCGGCTTTCCCGGAATCAGCTTATTAAAAAAGGAATTTGTAACAGCCGACCTTGAAAACAGGATGGCTTCCAATTCCTCTTCCTTCTCTTCTTTCTTTTCTTCCGGATTTTCCTCTTTTTCCTTATCAAAGAGAATTTCATCCGCAAACCCTAGTTCTACAGCTTTCTTTGCATTGAACCAGGACTCTGCATCCATCAGATGTGAGATTTTCGTGCGGTTCAATCCGGTTTTGATTTCATAGGCATTCATAATGGATTCTTTGACTTCGTCAAGCATCTCGATTGCCTTTTTCATCTCTGCTGTATCTCCAATGGCTATCGTAGCCGGGTTGTGGATCATCATCATTGCCACCGGACTCATCAGCACCTTCGTTCCTGCCATTGCAATCACGGAAGCTGCCGAAGCGGCAAGACCGTCAATCTTCACAGTCACGTTGCCTTTATAATCCATCAGCATGTTGTAGATTTGGGCAGCTGCAAACACATCACCGCCCGGACTGTTTATCCATACGGTAATGTCCCCTTCGCCGGATAACAGTTCGTCTTTAAATAACTTAGGGGTAACCTCATCCCCGTACCATGTTTCATCTGAGATTTCTCCATTTAAAAAGAGGGTTCTTTCCCCCTCATTTCTGACCCAGTTCCAAAACTTTCGTTTCATCGTAGACCTCCTCTGTTTCTATTGTCTGGTGGTTGCTGCGGTTCGGTTTCCTCTGACGTGCTTTCCGTTCTCTCTTTGGCAAATGCTCCTGCATCCTTCAGCTTCGTCATCGCACCGTTCACAAGGTACAGATTGCCACCTTCCTCTTCCGGTAATGGATTCATATCTTCCATTTCACGGATATCGTTGGTTGACAGCCAACCATTCTGTCTGCCGATGGCGTAACCATTCATTCTGCTCTGATAATCCCCACGGAGCAGACCGTCCACATTCAACTTTATAAAAAACTCTTTTTTCTCTTCCGGCAGAAAAAGGGATTTTTTAAGTGCCTGTTCCCATCGGATTACCCACGGGTCAAGTGTGTATTTCACAAATTCCAAGGACTGCTGCTCAATATTAGAAAAACTGCTCTTTTCCAAATCACCGACCATATGTGGCGGTATCCGAAACAGCCTTGCAATTTCGTTAATCTGAAACTTTCTTGTTTCCAGGAACTGCGCCTCCTCCGGTGGGATACCTATCTGCTGATATTTCATCCCTTCCTCAAGTACGGCAATCTTGTGGGCATTGGTCGTTCCACGATACACTGCATTCCAAGAATCCCTTACCTTTGCCGGGTCTTTCAACACACCCGGATGCTCCAACACACCACCGGGATTTGCACCATTAGCAAAAAAACTGGCACCATATTCCTCACAGGCCATCGTCATACCGACAGCATTCCTTGCCATTGCAATAGGTGAGTAACCGATA
>CABRLU010000226.1 GCA_902471845.1 uncultured Lachnospiraceae bacterium
CAATTCCCTGGGCGATCGCCTGAAAATTATCATCAAATAACTGATTATCAATATCTGAATTAATAAATCCCGCTTCCACCAGAATGGCCGGCATCTGCGTCCGGCGAAGCACCGTAAGATTCGGCCGCTCTTTTACACCCAGATTCCGAAAACCGATATTTTCAAGACGCTGGTTGACATTCTCCGCCATCTCATTTTTAATTCCGCTTTTGTCATAAACAAGGGTCTCCACACCGGATACTTCATTCGGCCTTGGGAAAGAGTTCCGGTGAATCGACACGAAAAAATCTGCACCGGCATTATTGGCCTCTCTCGCTTTTTCACCTGGAGATTCATAGATATCTGTTGTCCGGGTATATTCTACATCCAGGCCCGAATCCTCCAAAATCTGTCCGACAGCCAGTGCCAAAGCCAGTACATCGTCCTTTTCCTGCCGTCCATTATAAACGGCTCCCGGGTCACGTCCGCCATGCCCCGCATCGATCATAATTTTATAAGCCATAAAAAACTCCAAAGGTTCTTTATAACTATCCTATGCAGTTTTATATCAATCGTTTCTCAATCGCTTCTACGACCGTTTCAAGAACTTTAATCCGTGCATAGAGTTTATCGTTTCCTTCAACAATAATCCAAGGGGCATAGGTTGTGGAGGTACGAAGAATCATCTCATCGACAGCCTTCACATATTCCTCCCATTTTTCACGGTTCCTCCAGTCCTCATCGGTAATCTTCCACTGTTTATTCGGGTCTTCCATCCGCTCTTCAAAACGTTTTTTCTGCTCATCTTTATCAATATGAAGCCAGAATTTCAACACAATGGCGCCTGCATCCGCCATTTGAGCCTCCATCCGATTAATCTCGCTGTAGGCCCGCCGCCATTCCTCTTCCGTGCAAAATCCCTCAATCCGTTCTACCATAACCCGGCCATACCAGGTCCTGTCAAAAATTGCCACATGACCGGCCTTCGGCATATGGTTCCAGAAACGCCAGAGATAGTGATGGGCTTTCTCGATATCATTCGGCGCCGCCGTAGGAATTACCTCATACCCCCTTGGATCCATCGTCTTTGTCAACCGATGGATGGCGCCTCCCTTGCCTCCGGCATCCCATCCTTCAAAACCGATGACAACGGGTATACGGCGTTTATAAAGCTCGCTGTGCAGAAGCGCCATCCGCTTTTGAAGATCATTCAATTTCTTTTTATAGACGCTTCGAGTCAGAGATTTGGATAAATCCACTGCGTCCAGCACGGAAGACCCAAAGGTCACCGCACTGCTCTCACCGATTGGAGGTTCCCCAGTCACAGCCTTTCCCGCAGCCTTTGCCTCCTCTTTTGCCAATCGGTCTGCAAAAATCTCTACAACAGTTGAAATGATTTTTACCCTGGCATATTCCTTATCTGTGGCTTCCACGATCGTCCAGCTTCCAAAGGCCGTATCTGTCTTTTGTATCATCTCTTCATAAGCCTTCAGCCACTCATCATAAGCTTTGTTATGTTTCCAGTCGGTTTCCGTTACACGCCAATTGGTCTCCTTATTTTCCTCCAGTGCCTGAAAACGCTTTTTCTGTTCTTTTTTGGAAATGTGCAGAAAAAATTTAATAATCAGCATACCGTCCTGAGCCAGTTCCTGCTCAAAATTCAAAATATCATTATAGGCATTCTCTGCTTTTTCCCGGCTTTTCTGCTTTTCCGCCCGGGCTTCAACAATCTTTGTATACCAGCTCCGGTCAAAGAGGTGAATCCGCCCGTTTTCAGGGAGCTTCGTCCAGAAACGCCAGAGATAAGGCCGCAGTTCCTCTTCTTCCGTCGGCTTCTGAATCGTAAACACTTTAAAACCTCTCGGGTCCATTGGCTGAATCAACTGATTGATCATCGTTCCTTTTCCTGAAGATCCAAAACCTTCAAACAGGATCACCACCGGAACCTTATAACTTTTTAATTTTCTCTGCAGCAAAGACAATTGAGGTTCCAGCTGTTCCATCAATGTCTTGCATTCCTTCTTGGACATCTTTTTTGAAAGATTAATTTTTTCCAGCATAAAATACCTTCTTTCCATTAATATTTTCTTTAGTATACCCTCGCATACTTATGCACATCCCGCCAAAAGACAATTAAAAAAGAAAAAACCAGGATTCCAAAGTCTATTGGAACCCTGATTTACAATTCTCCTCAGAAATATTTCTTATTGCCCCACAGATTGCTCTTTTTCAGCTCAACATATTCACTGTACGCTTTTTCGAGTATCTGTTTTTCATTCGTAAACTTTAACAAATGATAAGCCTCGTGATATTTGTAATATCCTGAGTCCACAAAATATTCTTCACGTTGTGGTCTGCTATGATAACTGTCGGACATCATCAGATACCAGTGTACGTCTTTCACAATCAAGTCCTGTGCGGTATTAAAAGTATATTGGCTTTTTCCCACATATTTGATAATTGAAGCACTGACGCCAGTCTCCTCACGCACTTCTCTGATAGCTGTTTCTTTGTATTCTTCACCTTCCTCAACAGTCCCTTTTGGCAAAACCCATCCTTCATACTTATTCCTGTAATTTTTATATAGCAGAAGGATCTTGCCTCTAAATATAACCACACCGCCACAGCTCGTTGCTTCTGTCATGGTTGTACCTCCATTTTATGGTGTGTGTGTCACTCTTGTTATAAGTATACAACCATTTAACCACAAATACAACCTTAATTTTGAGGGCTGTTCCGGCCTCAAGTCTACTGTCCGAGATAGGCCTGAAGAACAGCATTGGCTACCGGCAGCGCACTCTCATAATATCCTTCATCATTTTCCACAAGGACACAGATTGCAATCTGCGGCTGTTCAACCGGTGCATAGCCGATAAACCAGGAGTTGTCACCCCGGCCGCTCACCTCGCCGGTTCCTGTCTTTCCGGCCACTGAATAACCATAGCCTGAGAGGGATGTTGCCGTACCATAATTGACAACACCTTCCATAAGCTGGCCAAGTAAATCAGCTTCCTGAGTGGATAAGACCTGACCATAGGACTCGGGCAGATATTTTTTCACCCGATGTCCGCCTCCGGCT
>CABRLU010000227.1 GCA_902471845.1 uncultured Lachnospiraceae bacterium
TTTGCAATCATCCGGCTTGTCGCCGGCGCATAGGCACTCGGCTTGATAACCACTGTATTTCCCGCGGCAATAGCATCAATAACCGGCTCCATCGTCAGCATAAACGGATAATTCCACGGACTCATGACAAGTACCACCCCATAAGGTTCCGGTACCTCATAGCTTTCCGCACAAAACTGGGCCAATGGTGTCGGAACATATTTTTTTCGTGCCAGCCGATGGATATTTTTTTCCATGTAAGATAACTCGGCCATCGTCATACCGACTTCTGTCATATAACTCTCGCTGCTGCTCTTTCCCAAATCCTCTTTAAGAGCTGCCATAATCTCCGACTCAAATAGCTGAATCGCCTCTCTGAGAAGCTTCAGACAATGTTTACGGTAAGCTGCCTTCCGGGTCACTCCCGTCTCAAAAAAACGTCTTTGCAGACCAATAATCTCTTCGATTTTCACATCTGCACCTGCCTTTCCTGAATCCTGCGGTATATCAAAAAAAACAAAGCCCGGATGGATCCCCATCATGGCTTTTCATACGGTATTCCCCGCTCTTCGCAATCTCTTTAATAATAGTATATTTCAACCACACAAGGCCTTTCGACAATCTGCTCTACTGCAAATCGTTAAAAGACCTTGCTAAACATTACTTCTATTTTATCACTTTTTCCGAAATATACAAGTTTTCTTTACATTTCCATACGGGCCGAAAGCAGTTTTTTTGTATATTCATGCTGAGGATTGCCAAAAACTTCCTCTACCATCCCCGTCTCAACGATCTCCCCCTCATGCATCACTGCCACCCTCTGACAGACCGCCCGAATGACATCCAGGTCATGGGAAATAAAGAGCATCGCCACATGATATTTTTCATTTGCCCTCAGAAGCAGACGAAGAATCTGGGCTTGAACTGAAACATCCAGCATCGACGTTGGCTCATCGCAGATCAGGAGCTTTGGATTTAAGGACAAAGCTCTCGCAATAGCGATTCTCTGAGCCTGACCGCCACTGATTTCATGAGGATACTTGTGCCACTGATCCTCCGGAATCCCGACCCGGCGCAGCATATGACAGATCATATCTCTTTCACTCATATGCCGGTCCAGGTGATACAACCGTATCGGCTCGGCACAGGCAAAATAAATATCCCGCCGCGGATGGAAGGTCAGCTGAGGATGCTGAAATACAAACTGTATCTGCCGCCGCAGCTCATGCCATTCCCGTGCATTTGCTTTCACCAGATTTTTTCCCTCAAAAGTAATTTCCCCTGAAGAGGGTTTCAAAAATCCGCCGATCATCCGGGTGAGTGTCGTTTTTCCGCTACCGCTCTCTCCAATCAGCCCAAAGATTTCCCCTGAATTCACCTTAAAAGAAACATCCTTTACCGCATCCACCCGCTTATTTCCCAAAAAACCGGAAGTGTAGGTTTTACTTAAATGAGAAACCTCAAGCATTGAAAACCGCCTCCTCGATACAGGGGCTCCGATAGGCCGCTCTGCTCTCTTCAAATAAAAAACAGCGAACCCGGCGCCCATTTCCATCCTCATACATTTCCGGAATATGGCGGCGGCAGCGTTCCAGACACTGACTGCATCTCGGCGCAAACCGACAGCCCTCCGGCAATTCGGAAAAGGACGGCATAAAGCCCTCCATCACATGAAATCCCCGGGATGGCAGAGCATTAATCAGTCCCTTCGTATAGGGATGCTTCGGATGATTTAAGATTTCATCCGCTTTTCCAATTTCGACAATCTGACCGCAGTACATGACCCCAATCCGGTCTGCAATCTGACGAGCCGCTCCGAAATCATGGGTAATAAGCATCATCGCACACTCCATTTCATCCTTCATCTGACGCAGAACATCAACCACACCTTTTCTCAAAATCCAGTCAACGGCCTTGGTCGGCTCATCCACAATGAGCAGTCTCGGTTCCATAATTACTCCCATAGAGATAAGTACCCTCTGGCTCATACCGCCGCTGAGCTGACAAGGATACGCATGACAAATTTTTCGTTCTCCCGGAAGCTTCAGCCGGGAGAAAATTTCCCAGATTCGTGTTCGAATATTTTCCCTGTCCGCCTTTTTCTGACGATACCCGCCGGTCACGCATTCGGCAACCTGCTCTCCGACCGCCATCATCGGATCCAACGAGGTCGATGGACTTTGAGGCACAGAAGCAATTTCTCTTCCTCTGAATTTCCGGAATTCCTCCTCCGATAACTGCAGGATTTCCTGATTTTTATAGTATATTTCCCCATCCACCACCGCATTTTCCGGAAGAAGATGGAGAACTGCGCTGCCGGTCACCGATTTGCCGCATCCGGTCTCCCCGACAATGGCCAGAACTTCTTTTTCGTAAATATCAAAGGATACCTGATTCAATACATGCACCTGCTGATTTCCCATCAGGAACCCTACATCCAGACTTTTTATTTCCAATAATTTCTCCATATTAATCCGTCCTTATCACTTCTTTCATCCTTGGGTCAAGCAAATCCCGAAGTCCGTCTCCAAGCATATTGAAAGCCAGCGCAGAAAAGGCGATTGCCAATCCGGGAAACAGGGTCAGCCACGGGGCATATTGCATATAATCCTTGCCTTCACTGATCATAACGCCCCAGTCCGGTGACGGCGGCTGCGCCCCCAATCCCAAAAAGCTCAGAGAAGCACAGTACAGGATAATCGTTCCAATGTCCAGCGACGCCAAAATAATAATCTTTGAAATAACATTCGGAAAAATATATTTTCCTAAAATCTGAACTGTGTTATTGCCGATACTCTTAGCCGCTTCCACATATTCGGCATTTTTAAGCATCAGCGTCTCTCCCCGGGCGATCCGGGCATATCGGGTCCACTGAATGCAGGTTATGGCGATGATCAGGTTCGTCTGCCCCGTTCCCATCATTGTCGAAAGAGCCAGGGCAAAGATAATTGTCGGAAAGGCCAGCAGTACATCCACCACCCGCATGATCAGCATATCCGTCGCGCCTCCCACATATCCGGAAAACATGCCAAGGACAACGCCAAGCACTGCGCTGAAAAAGA
>CABRLU010000228.1 GCA_902471845.1 uncultured Lachnospiraceae bacterium
CCTCTCCCTGTTTTAGGACCGTTCATTTCCCGACAGCCCCATAAATTTTTATGAACCGTAATATTCAGTTTCTTCATTTTTTTATAAAGGAGACTGCGCTCCACACCGAGATGTTTGGCGGCGGCGGTGACATTATGTTCGTACTTTTTCAGCGTATCCCGGATAATATCGGCTTCATACTGATGGAGCAGAGACTTTAAAGTATCCGGATTTTCTTCCCCGGGAATTTCATGACGGACTGCGTCAGAAATCTTCGACGGCAGGTCAGACAGGTCGATCATCATCTGATCGCTGGAAATAAAAGCGCTGGAAATGACATTGTCCAGTTCACGAACATTTCCCGGCCAGGAATACTTTAACAGACAGCGGGTGGCATTTTTGGAAAAAAGTACGTTGGTCTTAAATTTGTGGTTGAGCTGCTGAAGGCACATATTGGCATAGAGCATAATGTCCTCCGGATGGTCTCGAAGGGGAATTGTATCGATGGTGACAACGGCCAGACGGTAATACAGATCAGCACGGAAGGTGCCCTCTTCCATCATCTGCTGCAGATTTTTACGGGTGGCGGCGATAATGCGGACATCTATAGGAATGGGCTTTGTGCCGCCCACCTTTTCTATTTCATGTTCCTGAAGAACACGAAGAAGCTTTACCTGGAGAGGCAGGGGCAGGTCACCGATTTCATCCAGAAAAAGAGTACCGTGATTAGCTAACTGGAATTTACCAATTTTTCCGCCCTTTCGTGCGCTGGTGAAAGCGCCTTCTTCATAACCGAACATTTCCGATTCCATAAGTTCCATAGGGATGGCTCCACAGTTGACGCAGACCATTGGTTCATTAGCCCGCTTACTTTCAATATGGATGGATTTAGCAATCAACTCTTTTCCAGTTCCTGTTTCCCCGGTAATCAACACGGAAAAATCTGTTTTTGCCACTTTCAGGCTCATCATGCGTAAGGCATTGATTTTCGGGTCATTTCCAAGGTATTTATCGAAACCGCTGGTGTTAAGCATTTGATTCTGATATTCGGATTTATAGTAGGCGTGTTCGGCTTTCAAAACTTCATGGGCAATGTCCAGAGAACGCTCTTTAAATTTCATCTGGGCCATAGCGCCGATGAGCTGTTCATTTTCATCAAATATGCAGAAACGGTTGGCAATGGCATAGGTATGGCGGGAGCCTTTGGTCTCGCTGGCGATATAAGGGTGCATATAGATGCTTCCGGCGTCATCACCCCGCTGACGGCGGTTCATGACATCATACATGGAAGTCGTGGAAATAATCTGTTCAATCGGGTGTCCGAGAATATTTTCCTTTTTCCGGCCCAGAAAGTCGCAGTATTTGTCGTTAATATCCGTAATAACGCCGTGGGAATCGATAACGATAAACCCGTCCTCGGATTTATCCATCAGTTCTTCAAAAATAAGTTTGTATCTGTGATCTGCTGACATAAGTCCTTCCTCCCATCCGAATAAGCTGTTTTTATCATATCACAGTTCAAAGAAAACAGCCAATTAATTTTGGAAAAAATAACACGGATGTGTAAAAAATGACACGAAAAAAGTCCGGAATTTTGAAGAGATTTTTAAAAGAAAAAATATTTTTCTTTGTATTCAGGGCTGTTTTCAGAAAAAATAAAAAAGTTGGTATAAAAAATGCTGTTATATAATTAACAAAACAAAGGAAAGGACGATGCGACTATGTCAAAAGTAAATTTGGAAGAACTATTAGTTGGAAAGAAAATGGAACCGCGCTATCTGGAATATAACTGGAGAGACGTGGCCCTCTATGCATTGGCTGTCGGCGCCCATAAGGAGGATTTGCAGTATACTTACGAAAAGTATCTGAAAGCGATTCCTACCTATGGTACAATTCCATATTGGGGCACAGTAAATGTAAAACCATATCAGTGGATGCCGCTGCCTGCTTCCATGCTGGCGGATGAAATCATCAAACCAACGGTTGCCTTCCTGAATATGGACCATGAGATTATCTGGCACCGGCCAATCGACCCGATCAAGGGGACATTCCAGTGGCAGGATCAGATTACAGACGTTTATGACAGAGGTGAGGGAAAAGGCGCTGTTGTAAAAACAAAGGTAGATGTTCGTGACGAAGCCGGAAATCTTGTGTGTACCAATTACTCTACAACATTTTTCCATGAAGCCGGCGGTTTCGGTGGAAAACCAATGCCGAAAAATCCAATTGTCATCCCGGACAGAGCGCCGGACGCCGTTGTGGAAGATTACATTTCCCCTGTCCAGAACCTGCTGTATCGTCTGACAGGCGATACGAACCTGATTCATGTAGATCCGGAATATGCTAAAGATCACAAATTTGATCAGCCGATCATCCAGGGCTTATGTTCCTTCGGATTCTCATGCCGTATGGCTATCGATGCTTTGATTCCTGGCGAGCCGGAGCGGGTGACACGAATGGCAGCTCAGATGCGTAACGTGCTGCTTCCGGATACACCGGTAGCTTTACATATCTGGAAAGAAGAGGGAAAAGCTCTGTTCCAGTTCGTGGATACAAAGAATAATCGTCCGGTTCTTGACCGCGGTGTGTTTGAGTGGAAATAATACCTTAAAATAGTTTGCAGGACACTTTTTGTTGAATACTTTGTGAAATCAGACCTTCCATGGTATAATATGCGCAAGAGCAATATGCGGCATAGGACTTTTGGAAGGTCTTTTTTGTCTGACCCAAATTGCAAAATATCAGGAGGAAGAGCCATGGAGCGGCGGGAACTTGAACTTTATATTCACATTCCTTTTTGCGTAAAAAAATGTAATTATTGCGACTTTCTGTCCTTTGGGACAGAGGATGAGCGTCTGGCGGAAACTCCGTGTCATCCGACAAGGCAGCTTCCTGTGCCGGAAGTCTATGTAGACAGACTGTGCCGGGAGATCCGATGGTAT
>CABRLU010000229.1 GCA_902471845.1 uncultured Lachnospiraceae bacterium
CCGCGTCATGCAAAAGAATATATGGTCGGCCAGTTCCAGTCTGTTATTGCAAAGCTTGAAAAAATCTGCGGACGTCAGTTTGATTATGACAAATTCCTGGCAGCTCAGGTGCAGACACAGCGTTCGATTTATCAGTGGAACCGGGTAGCCTCTTATGCTTTCCGCAAACCATCACCATTGAACGGATTTGATTTATTTAATTACATGGCAATGCCTGTTACCTGCCGTTCAAAAAAATATTCGGAAATCGTTCTGAAAAAATTTGCCGATGAGCTGGAAGAAAATGATAAAAACGGCAAGTATGCCTTTGGGGCTGCTGAAAATGAAAAGAATCGTGTTACATGGGAAGGTATCGCTGTATGGCCTTATCTGGGTGTAACCTTTAAGGGCCTTAAAAATGAAGGCGCTGTGATGACAGGTTCTGCTTATCCGGGCATGTGGGATTTTGAATATATTCCTGGAGATATGATGTCCATGGCTGAAACCTATTCAAAGGTTTATCTGAACTGCGGTGCACCGCATCGTTATGAGGAGTTTTTTAAGGTTGTGGATAATTCCAAGAGCGACGGTATTATTCTCCATACAAACCGAAGCTGTAAAATTATGGCTTTCCTTAATGGGGAAGGAGCTGAATTTATCAATGCTAAGAAGAAAGCGCCGTTTGTAAGCTTCGATGGTGATCAGACAGATCCTCGTGTATTTGCACCGGCCCAGTTTGAAACCCGTATGCAGGCGCTGTCCGAAATGATGAACAGCCAGAAGAATCAATAGGGGGAGGATTGTAGAATGAGAACAATAGCTGAAATTATAAAGGAATTTAAAGAAATTGCCGATCATCCGAAAAAGGCAATGGAAGATTATAAAAAAGAAACAGGTAAAGGTGCCGTAGGTATCATGCCGGTGTATTGTCCGGAAGAAATCGTACATGCGGCCGGCTATCTCCCGATGGGCATGTGGGGAACGCAGAAAAAAACAATTTCTAAAGCACGTACATACTGGCCGCCATTTGCATGTTCCATTATGCAGTCCATTACGGAGCTTATGGCAGAAGGTGTTTATGACAATCTGGAAGCTGTGATCTTTTCAGTACCTTGCGATACCTTGAAATGTATGAGTCAGAAATGGCAGGGAAAGGCGCCGGCCATCATCTTTACACATCCTCAGAACCGAAAAGACGCCTATGCGGTTGCTAATGTTTTCTGCCGGGAAGAATATGCCATTGTTAAAGAAAAACTTGAAAATATTCTTGACGTGACAATTACGACAAAGGCTTTGCAGAAAAGTATTGATATTTATAATGAGAATCGCCGGACTTGCCGGGAATTCTGCGATATTGTCGCAGAGTATGCCGGGTTGATCAAACCGTCTGAACGCCATGCCGTTTTGAAAGCCCGTTGGTTTATGGAAAAATCAAAACATACCGCGCTTCTTAAAGAACTCAATGAAGCGATTCAGGCGGAACCGAAGCCGGAATTTAAGGGAAAGAGAATCATTGTCACAGGTATTATGGCGGAGCCATATGAAGTGCTGGATATTTTTGAAGAAAATGGTTTTGCCATTGTGGCTGATGACCTTGCTCAGGAATCCCGCCAGTTCCGTGAAGATGTTCCGAAGGATGCGGACCCATTGATGGCCCTGGCAAAAGCCTGGAATAATTTTGACGGCTGTTCTCTGGCTACGGATGAATTTAAACCAAAGGGCCGGATCATTATTGACGCAGTGAAGAAATACGGTGCGGATGCTGTCATTGTCTGTATGATGAAATTCTGTGATCCGGAAGAATTTGATTATCCGATTCTTCTTCAGGAATTTGAACCGGAAGGTATTCGCAGTCTGTTTATCGAAATCGATCAGGAATCCACGGCGTTTGAGCAGATTAAGACTCGTGTTCAGACATTTGCGGAAATTCTGTAAATCCATAGTTTAATGTATTGAGGGGAGGATTTACATATGTATGCAATTATAGCGTTTATACCGATTATATTTACTGTTATTGTAATGGCTGGATTTAACTGGCCGGCTAAACGGGCTTTGCCTCTGGCCTGGCTGATCACCGCCATTCTTTCACTGGTTATCTGGAAGATGGACATACTTACTGTAGGGGCATATACCATCTCCGGCTTCCTGACGTCGCTGGATACGCTGGCGGTTATTTTTGGAGCCATTCTGATCATGAATACACTGAAACATTCGGGGGCTATGAAGGTTATTAATAATATGTTCACGACCATCAGCGATGATCCAAGAATTCAGGCAGTTATTATCGCATTTATGTTCGGCGCTTTTATTGAGGGAGCTGCCGGCTACGGGACTCCGGCGGCTCTGGCAGCACCACTGCTGATCAGCCTGGGCTTCCCGCCATTGTGTGCGGCCATGGTAGCGCTGATTTATAACAGTGTGCCGGTAAACTTTGGTGCGGTCGGCCTGCCGCCAAATACGGCGATGAATCTGATCTCCGGTATGATTTCAGATCAGGGAGCTGACCCGGAGGCTTTCAAGCTTGTGCTGGCAAAATGGGTAGCCATTCCAAACGCCATTATATGTCCGATCATTATATTTATTGCAATGGCGATGATGTGCAAATTATATGGAAAAACCAAGTCAATCAAACCGGCTGTTGAATGTATTCCATTTATTATTGTAGCTGCGGTGATATTTGATATTCCATATCTGCTTATTGCCACATTCCTGGGGACAGATTTACCGTCATTGCTGGCATCCTTAGTTGGTATGGCCGGTACGATATTTATGGCGAAAAAGGGAATCCTTGTTCCGAAGACAAAGTTTGAATTCCCGGAACAGTCTGCATGGGAGCCATACTGGAAGCCCGTCGCAGAAGTTCAGGAGGATGA
>CABRLU010000230.1 GCA_902471845.1 uncultured Lachnospiraceae bacterium
CCTGCATATCACCGCCAAGACATTTCAATCCTACTGCGGATAAAACACCTTCCGGCGCTCCGCCCGACCCCATAACCATATGGATGCCGCTGCCCTGGATACCGCAGTCGACAGAAGGCACTACATCTCCGTCAGTAATCAGGTATACGCGGGCCCCGGCTTCCCTCGCTTCACGAATAATCTTTTCATGGCGTTCCCTGTCCAAAATAACCATCGTCAGATCGGAAACTTCACGTCCCATCGCATCTGCCACATTTTTAAGATTTTCAGTAACCGAGGCACGGATATCAATCCTCCCCTTCGCACGAGGACCCACGCAGATTTTCTGCATATACATGTCCGGAGCATGAAGCAGACACCCTTTAGGAGCGATAGCAAGAACAGCAATAGCACCATTTTTTCCTTTTGCTACAAGGTTTGTTCCTTCTACAGGATCCACCGCAATATCCACTTCTTCCCCACCCTGTCCTACATGTTCACCAATGTACAGCATGGGGGCTTCATCAATCTCACCCTCGCCAATGACCACGGTACCGGAAACAGGCGTTAAAGCAAACTGCTCATGCATACCATCAACAGCAGCCTGGTCGGCGCCCTCCTTATCACCTAATCCTACGAGCCGCGCACTTTTCAATGCAGCTTGTTCTGTAATACGTGCAAACTCCAATGATAATTGTCTATCCATTACAGCCTCCATAATAGTATACTATCTTCCATCTTGAAATATTATATCACTTTTGAAAGCTCCATGAAGCAGCCATTTAAAAAGAAATCTGACTATTATCTTTGCATATAGCAAACGGTTTTTAACCTTTTGCCGATTTGACAAAAGGACCTTGCTATTTCTATCATTAGTCATATAACATGGGAGGAGCATCATGGACTGGGATATTCAAAATGCAAACTCAATTCATTTCTTTGGGGACAGTCTTACTGCAGGATACGGCACCTTACCGCAGTATGGCTGGATTTACCAAATTTCCAGACGCTGCCCTGCCATCCAATACTACAATCACGGTTTATGCGGTGCAGGACTTGAAGACATTTTTGATTCCCTCTCTCTGTTTCTAAGCAGCCCCCATGAAAATACATTGTTTTTTATGATGGGTGGTACCAACGACATACTTTCCGGAATCAGAGTAACTCATTTGGAAAAAATGATGTTATCCGAGATTAATAAACTTAATAAGAAAATCCCTCTCTGCATCGGTATCCCTCCTTTAATGACACCACTCAGCATTACCACAGGATGGCAGACGCACTTTGCTTTTACGAAAAATAATAAAGATTTGAAAAACTATGGGAGCTTTTTAAAAGCAAATTGCATCGACTTAGATATTCTCTTTATTGATTTTTCAACTGCCTTCCCTCTTGATAATGCCTGGTATTCCGATGGTATCCATCCCAATGAAAAGGGATATTCCAGATTTGCGGAAATCGCTGCCCCTTATATGTCCATATAATTGATCTGCCACTTTCATACTTCCCCCATGCAAAAGCCGCCTGGCGATTTGATTTGCACAAAGCGGCTTGTTTATATTTATTGCTCAATTTTATAAATGTTACAGGCATTTGTCGTTGTCTGAAAAACAACAGCCTCCACGCTCAAATCTTTCAACCGTGCAATTTCTTCCGCCACATAAATTACATTACGCGGCGTATTCCGTTCTCCTCTATGTGGCGGTGGTGCCAGGTAAGGACTGTCCGTTTCAATTAACAATCTATTCAAAGGGATTCCTTTAGCCACCTGTTTCAGTTTGGTACTTTTAGGAAATACTACCGGTCCCGCAAAGGAAATATAAAACCCCAAACGAATGAATTCTTTGACCATCTCTAAACTGCCGCTGTAACAGTGCAGTATCCCCCGCAAAGAATCCCGTTTATGTTCCCGCAAAATCCGGAGTGTATCGCCATGCGCATCTCTGTCATGAATAATTATCGGCAAATCTAACTTCCCTGCCAATTCTATCTGTCGGTGAAACCATTTCTGCTGCATTTCTTTATCACTATAGAAATAATGATAATCCAGACCGATTTCACCGATAGCAACGATTTTATGATTTTCTCGCGCCATAGATTCGAGCTCCTGCAAGCTGTCTTCCGTCGCATGACAGGTTTCATGAGGATGAATACCGACTGCTCCATAGAGCCGGGGATACCTGTTTACAAGAGCTGTCGTTTTCCTGCTCGTTTCCAAATTTTCAGAAGGACAAACCACATATTTTAAATGTGCAAATACGTCTGACAGAACTTGCTCCCTGTCATTATCAAAACGTTTGTCATACACATGCGCATGAGTATCAAAAAGTTCCATTACTTCACACGGCTGCCCGAGGGCATATCAACGAAAAGAAGTACAAGATCATTATCTTTGGACGCTGCCAAAACCATCCCCTGCGATTCTATCCCCATCAACTTCGCCGGTTTAAGGTTCGCTACAAAAATCACATGCTTGCCGACAAGTTCTTCCGGCTTATAGTATTTAGCAATACCACTGACAACTGTCCTAATTTCTTCGCCCAAAGACACTGTCAGCTTAATCAACTTTTCTGATTTTTCTATTTTTTCTGCTGTCAGTATTTCCGCAACACGCAATTCCGTCTTTAAAAAATCATCCATTGTAATGAGTGGAACACTTGTGTCATTTTCTGTTTTCTTCACGTTGAACTTTCTCTCCGACTTTACTTCCGCTTTCAAGTCTTCTTTCTCCACTTCAATACGCGGGAAAATAGGCATTCCTTTGGCAACTTTTGTACCATCAGCAATACCGCCCCATACAAGGTTTTTATAATTTGCTTTTTCAAAATCAACCAGTCCCAGCTGCGCCCAAATCTTTTCA
>CABRLU010000231.1 GCA_902471845.1 uncultured Lachnospiraceae bacterium
GTGACTATGTTACCATCGGACACTGCGCCTGCGTACATGCCTGCACGATTGAAGACCATGTCCTCATTGGTATGAACGCCACTGTTCTGACGGGAGCAAAAGTAGGCAAAGGTTCAATCATCGCTGCCGGTGCCCTTGTCCTGGAAAATCAGGTCATTCCGCCAAACTCCCTCGTTGTCGGCGTCCCCGGCAAAGTAAAATCCACTATCAATGCACTTAAAAACATCCATGCCCAGGCTTTGAAATACAAAAGTGAATGGGCTATCGGCTACGGTGTAAAACCCGATATTGGAGGCGAGCTTTACCACGGAGAAAAAATCGTTTAATTAATCCATTGAAAAATCGGTAATGACACAAGTCTGCAACTGCATCATTACCGATTTTTTATTGCTTTATTTTTCCAGCTTATCTACATTTTCATGAAGTTCGGGATAAGTAAGAGTAGCAAACAGATCATGGAGCGTTTCATTTCTGCGAATCTGCTGCACGGTTCCATCTTCATGAACCATGATTTCCTGATGGCGCAGACGGCCATTATAATTGTACCCCATACTGTGTCCATGGGCACCGGTATCATGAATGATGATAAGATCCCCCATTTCAATTTCCGGCAGTTCTCTCTGAATGGCGAACTTATCGGAATTTTCGCAAAGGGAGCCAACCACGTCATAAATTTTGTTCTTAGGCAAATTTTCCTTGCCAAGAACACTTACATGATGATAAGCACCATATATACCGGGACGCATCAGATCAGCCATACATGCATCTACGCCGATGTAATCCCTGTAAATATTTTTGTAATGGATCGCTTTTGTTACAAGGTAACCGTAAGGTCCTGTAATCATTCGGCCGCACTCGAAACAAATACGCGTATTTTCAAATCCCCGCATTTTTTCTTCAAAAAGTTTTTTCGCACCTTCTCCAAGTCCCTCCAGATCTACAGGTTCCTGTTCAGGCCGATAGGGAATCCCGATCCCGCCGCCGAAATCGATAAAGCTCACCGTTACACCATGAGTATTACGTATTTCATTAGCCAAATCAAACATCATGCTGATGGTTCCCAAAAGTCCCGGAAGTTCCAGCTCTGCGGAAATAACCATAGTATGAATACCGATATATTCGATACCCTTATTCTTCGCCCATGCCACACATTTGAGAAGCTGCTCGCGGGTCATGCCGTACTTCGCTTCCTGGGGTGTACCGATAATTGCATTCCCCCTCGCCAGATCAGGCCCGGGATTATATCGGAAGCAGATGCGTTTCGGTACCAGGTGAAGCCGTTCCATATCATCCAAATTGGAAATATCATCCAGATTAATAATAGCCCCAAGCTCATGTGCTTTCAGAAACTCTTCATCCGGTGTGTCATTGGAAGAAAAAACAATTTCCTCTCCTGTGATTCCCACCGTTTCCGCCAAAATCAATTCTGCCATGGAACTGCAGTCTGCACCCACGCCAAGTTTTTTTAAGCTTTTCATAATCCACGGATTGGGTGTCGCCTTCACCGCGAAATATTCATGAAAATCCGAACTCCAGGAAAAGGCTTTCTGCAGGCGTTTTACATTATCCGATATCCCTTTTTCATCGTAGAGGTGAAACGGCGTACCGTAAACGGCAGCAATCTCCCTGACCAGCTCTTCGCTGAAGGGCAGCTTCTTTTCACTCATTCAGAGAACCCCTTTCCTTTGGTAGGAAGAAATATCAATTTCAATGACTGAAATCTTCCAAACAAATTTATACCCTATAAAGTATGTCTATTATAGCATAGCCATATTTTATATTCTATTATAATGCCAAGCGTTATAAATAGAATTCTTTAATCTTATAGGTTTTCTGCAAATGAAAAGAACCCCTGCCACACAGAGGCTCTTCATTTTTACTCAAAAAACTTATTTTTCCGCTTTACCGAACCATTTTTCAAAAATCTTGTCATATTCACCGTTTGCTTTTAATTCCTTCAGCGCTTTATTCACCGCCGCCTGCAATTCTTTATTTTCTTTCTTCATAGCAAAAACAAATCCTACATCTGTCTTTGGCGTACCGACGATCTTCAAGTCTTCAGAACCGCCTTGCTTCATATAGAACATAGCCACCGGCTGATCAACAACAAAAGCATCTAATGTCTTCGCACGGAGTTCCATAAATGCCTGGGCGTTGGAGTCAAGCTGTTTCACTTCGCCTTTTGCTTCCTGAATCATCTTGACCGGTTCCGTCCCTACCTGGGCTCCCACCTTCTTGCCTTCCAGATCCGCCCAGTCTTTCAGACTGTTATTATCTTTGTTAACAATGATAACAAAACCATTTTTATCAAAGTATACATCAGAAAAAGCGACTTGTTTTTCACGTTCCGGGTTTGCTGAAAGTCCGGATGCGATCATGTCAATCTGTCCGCTCTGGACCGCGGGAATCAAAGCATCAAACCCCATACTCTTAAACTCCATCTTGCTGCCCATCTGCTTAATGACGGCTTCTGCCAGATCCAGGTCAAATCCAACGTACTTATCATCCTTTGTAAATTCAAAAGGCGGAAAAGTGGTTTCAGCCCCTACACGAACGATAGACGGCACGCCTGATTTCGCAGCATCACCACTTTTTGCCTTATCTCCATTTCCACCGCAGCCCGATACTGCCAATACAGCTGCCAGTGCTCCTACCGCCAGCCATGCTTTCATCTTTTTATTGAACATACTCCCATCTCCATATCTCAAATAAAATAATCGATGTGCATATTCTATCAATATTCTGCATATATGTCAATAAATATTCATAAAGACCTCTCCGTCTTCTCCCATTTCCGTCCTCTGTAAATGAGATAATTATGCGTTCTGTCGATTTGA
>CABRLU010000232.1 GCA_902471845.1 uncultured Lachnospiraceae bacterium
AAATTTTTAAAGAAAACCGCCTGCTTCAGGATACGGTCATCACTCTGGATGATCCTGACATGAGCCGGACCGCCAAAGTCTTTCAGGCTGTGGCAGATGCCAGTCTCATTTTTGATCTGTCTCAGCCCATCTGGCTGGACACCAATATCCGCGAATTTAAAAGGCATAATAAGACCCGTTTTACCCAGGATAATTTTGTAGAAGAAATTCCCTTTGATTTTCTGGAAATTCATGTCATTGAAGAGGATTAGAAGTTTATGATGTATATATTATTAATTATCGGTTTTTTTCTGTTAGTAAAAGGCGCCGATTATTTTGTCGAAGGCAGTTCGGCTATTGCCAGACTTTTAAAAGTGCCTTCCGTAGTCATCGGGCTGACGATCGTGGCCATGGGAACCAGCGCACCGGAGGCCGCTGTCAGCATCACCGCTGGTCTGGCCGGAAGTAATGAACTGGCCCTGAGCAATGTCATTGGTTCGAACCTTTTCAATCTGGTACTTATCGTCGGCATATGTGCCCTCATAAAGCCTTTTATCGTAGATCAGAGCATTATGAAACGGGATTTTCCAATCGCAATCCTCAGTTCGGTTTTGCTTCTGTTTTTCATACGGGATGACTACCTCTCACGAGCCGAGGGGTTGATATTGCTTCTGCTGATGGCTGCCTATCTTGTTATGACTGTTATCTCCGCCATACGAAATCCAATTATCATCAACGATATGGATCGGTCTCTGCCGATGCACACCAGTCTGATCTATATCGGTCTCGGTCTGGCTGCCATTATCATCGGCGGAGATCTGGTCGTAGATAATGCCTGTCGGATTGCCGCCACCTTTGGGCTCAGTGAAACCCTTATCGGTCTGACCATTGTTGCCATCGGCACTTCGCTTCCCGAACTGGTCACTTCGATCACCGCTTCCAGAAAAGGTGAAAGTGGTCTGGCCCTCGGAAATGTCGTCGGTTCCAATATATTCAATATTATGTTTATTCTCGGCATGTCCTCCACTGTACATCCGATTGCTTCCGATGCGGTTGCCTTTACCGACATACTCATTCTGATCGCATTGACCTTGATCATCTATATTTTCTGTAAACTCCGCAGACAAATGGGACGGTTCATGGGCGCAGCCTGTGCCGCTGCCTATCTGATCTATTCTGTTTATATTGTCCTGCGCTAGTCTGAGACGGCATGAACCCTGTTTGTTCATGCCGCTTTTTTTATTTTCTCTGCAGTCCTCCTCTGAATATTCCCCGGACCAGTTTCATAAGCTGTTAAAAAAAGGACTTTCTCATTATGAAAACATTTCTGAAAACCGGCTGCATCGTTTGCGCACTGTTTCTTCTCGGCGCTCTTTTTTATGAATGGATTTATCCGGAAATCTTTATCACTGCTTCGGCCAGAGCCGATGAAGGACCAATTGAATCCCTTCCCACCGACACGCCTGTCGTTGCCCTGACCTTTGACACGGTTTCCGGCAGTGATACTACGGCCCAAATCCTCGATATCCTTGAAACCAATCAGATTCCGGCGGCTTTTTTTATCACCGGCGCCTGGGCGGATGCCCATCCGGAAGATGTAAAGCAAATTGCCGAAGCCGGCCACATCCTCGGCAGCAGTGGCGAAAACCACAAAAATATGGTCCAGCTGTCCAATACCGAATACGAACATGAACTGACGGCGCTCCACCAGAAGATTAAAGACCTGACCGGACTGGATATGACCTTTTTTCGCCCGCCCTACGACGCTTCCACACCTCAGCTCATTCACATTGCCAAAAACTGCGGTTATACTACCGTCGGCTGGAGCTGTGATTCCATGGACTGGAAAGATTACGGCACAGAAGCCATCATCAATGCGGTATGCCGCAATTCTGAGCTAAAAAACGGCGCCATTATACGCATGCATCTTGGGACCGAAAACACAGCGGAAGCTCTGGAAGCCATCATCCTCAATCTAAAAGAAAGAGGCTACGATTTCGTGCCTCTTTCTGAATTTCTTTAAGTTTTATTTTTTCCACGTCGATGGTGCAAACAAAAGCAAAATCGGGAAAATTTCCAGACGTCCGATCAGCATGTCCAGGGATAATACAATTTTTGACAGCACCGAATAGGCGCTGAAATTCGATACAGGACCGACTGCACCAAGTCCCGGTCCGATATTGTTAAAGGTCGCCGCCACTGCTGAAAAATTTGTTTCAAGATCAAATCCATCCAGACTCACCACAAGCAGAGAAATTACAAAAATCACCAGGTAGGCCGAAAGAAATGCAAATACGGACCGAAGCATCGTGTCGTCCACAACCTTTCCCTCCAGCTTTGTAACCTTCACACTACGCGGATGGATAAGCGCTGCCATCTCTTTTTTTACAGATTTCATATAAATGACAATCCTTGAAACTTTGATACCGCCGCCCGTACTTCCCGCACAGGCTCCAATAAACATAAGCGTCAGCAGAATGGCTTTTGAAAAGGACGGCCACAGATTAAAGTCCGTAGTGGAATATCCCGTTGTTGTCATAACAGACGCCGCCTGGAAGGCCGCATGATGGAAATTATGCAGTATATTTCCTCCCTGAACCGTTAAATTGGCTGTCATTAAAAAGACTGCGCCAAAATAAATGGCAAAATACCACCGGACCTCTTCCATGGAAAAGGCATCCTTTGCTTTCCGATAAAGAATCAAAAAGTAAAATGAAAAATTTACACCAAAGAGCATCATAAAGACGGTCGTCACGGCCTGAAGGTACGGGCTGTAGCTGCCCATACTGCTGTTTAATATAAGATCGGAAGAGCGGTTCAGCAGGAATGCCGAGACCGATATCGT
>CABRLU010000233.1 GCA_902471845.1 uncultured Lachnospiraceae bacterium
TATTGTTGTCTCGCCCTTGTGCTTTCCAGAACTGTTTTCAACCAATCACATTGGCACAGCCTTAGCCGTAAGCACACCATTTTCCATATGAAACAATCCATCTACCTCCTGCTCCACAAAGGTATGATCATGACTGACTACCACAACCGTACAGCCTCTTTGAACTTCTTCCAAAACCACCTTTTTGAACGCATCCTTCGCATCCGTATCCAAACCATTCGTTGGTTCATCAAGCAGCAAAAGATCCGGGCTTGATAAAATTGCCTGCGCTAACACTGCCTTCTGTTTTAAGCCAGCGACAACTTTGCAAATCTCATGTTCTTTCGGTCTGTTAATCCCATTCTCTGAAGCGTCTCTTCTATCTTCCTTTTGTCACATCCACCGCTTAACTTTGCATAATATTTCATATTCTGATACACGGTCATATCATCATATAATCCTATATTTTCGATGCTTAAACCTATATTTACCACCTGCGTCAGTTTCTTCACTTTTTTGCCGCCGTAGTGCACTTTTCCGTCATCCGGATGGATCAGTCCCGCCAGCAGACGCAGCAGCATTGTCTTACCACTTCCGTTTTCTCCGATAATTCCATAAAGTTTTCCTTCCTCCAGCGTCAGATCTACTCCTTTTAATACCTCTTTACCACCCAGTTTTTTATTGACATGAATCAATTCAATTCGTTCCATTTGTGTTCCTCCTTTTCTGTCTGTCCGGCAATCTGCTCCGTCAATATCCTTCACTTTCAATTTTAATAAGATCGATATGCTCCAGCCACTTGGCACAGGCTAAAATAAGAGCTGTAATCTCTCCCATAAACACAGTCAGCATTTTCAAAAAACCTATTTTCCCTGCCGTTGTATAAACAAACATAGCGCATGCCGGATTTAATGCAAGCATCCACATGGCATCCTTATATTTCCGGTAAGGTTCGTACATTCCGATCATGATCAATGCAGCTAACACAACAGCCCCAACGATACAGGAAGCACTCCG
Source organism: uncultured Lachnospiraceae bacterium (assembly GCA_902471845.1). Lineage (GTDB taxonomy): Bacteria > Bacillota > Clostridia > Lachnospirales > Lachnospiraceae > Frisingicoccus. The sequence goes on from CABRLU010000233.1 coordinate 997, forward strand.
TCCAATCCGAATATCTGAAACCACCGTAAACACAGCCGCAAAATATACCATCATAAATAATGCCAGCCATGCTTTCGGCAGCACTGCGGAATGCGGAATAACCAGTCGTTTATGCACATAGTAAGAACTAAGTTCGTAAACAATGGTCAAATAAATCCCCATATAGACTGCGCATATAACAGCCAACCCTGCCATCCTGCGGACAAGCCATTTCGTCCGCCTGTGCATCCGCACCAATGCGTAGACTCCCTGATTCAGGATCTCTCTACTGAGATAATCATGCATGACAAAAATAAACACAATCAATACAAACAGATTCTGCATACCCAGCGTCAATGAATGTGTTTTCACCACTTTAATAGAATCAAAGATGCTGCTGACAAACATATCATCTGTCGTATTTCCCGGATAACAGGTTCCAAACAGAAATGTAAGATTATTGAAAAAAGCCAAAAAAACAGAAGCAATCATCAAAAAAATTATTTTCTTTTTCAAAAGTACATCTCCAATCCCCGGATTCGTCTCACCGCGATCAATATCCCTGACAGTAATACAAGACCTACATTTATGAGCAAAAATATTTGTGTATACCCTGCATTCCAATAGTCTCCAATACATAGGACATAGCTCAGATCGAATCCCTTAATATACTGTGAATAACGCATCGTAAAATAAAAGCATCCATATAATAATACAAACACCAAGGCAAAGCTTCTGGTCAGCCACAGGCTGCAGGCATATGCGAACAATCCAAGCACACCTGCAAACACTGCGATCACTATGCAAAATACAAACAGATAGAGTACCGTATGTGTCACATAATAGCCCATCAGAGGCATCGGATGATTGTCTGCCAGAGCCATGTAATATAATTGCGTGTATCTTTCCCCAAATGGTGTCGGATAGGCTTCACCATAGGTCAGCTCACATGCCAGCAGATTCAAAGCATAACACACAAACACCATAACTGCATTCCCTGTAAAGTACGCCATTGCCTTAGCAGACAGATAACGGAACGGGCTCGTCCGCTGCATGACCAAAGCTGCATTGCGGCTTCTTTTCGTCTCCTCATACCACGCTGACACACAGGGAAGTGCCATGAGAAGCGGAAAAACCTTGATAAATATCGGCTGATATTTATTGAAACTCTGATATGCTCCCATAAAATAGCCGCTTGCGGCATACGGTTCCTTTACAAATCCCCGGATTATCCAACTGGCAGTATGTAGATAATCTGCCGCCGCATACAAAAACAACACCATAAACGCAAGCCAAAAACTCCGCTTATGAAATAATCGGTAAAGTTCACTGACATATACCCGCCATATACTGCTGTATTTCTTTTTATTCATTACCTGTACGCTCCTTTCGTTTCCAGTTGGCCGCAAGTTCTGCATAGTTATCTCCCACGTAATATCTCAAGATTGCATCTTTGGTGCGATACCATTCTTCCAAAATCTTTTTGTCACCCGCAAACATATCAAACTCTGCCAGATCCTTAAGGGTATATATTTTTCCTTTTTGTATCGGTTCATAATTGGTTTCCTTAGACAAACGCAAACTCGAATCAGTATAATTTCCAATATTAATTGTATAAAATTGTGGCAGTTTCACGCCGTGTGTTTCAAAGATTGCCGAACCTTTCTTCTTAATAAGCTTTTTATAAGCCATCAGATAACATTCCCCGGGTCTGAGCAGAGGCCGTACATTTGACGTCTCATATATTGTGCTTCCTTTCCCGGATGGCGTATAATCATAATCATTTACCGCTAAGATTTCATCTCCCTCTTGAAGTTCCCCATTGGA
>CABRLU010000234.1 GCA_902471845.1 uncultured Lachnospiraceae bacterium
TATCACAGCGGCAAGGAGAACCCTGCATGAAGAAAGGTAGAATTTCAACAATTATTTTAATACTGGTTTTTTTTGCGGGGCTGTCCTTGCTGCTGTATCCAACGGTCAGTGATTATTGGAATTCACTTCACCAATCCAGGACAATTACAAAATATGTGACACAGGTGGATGGATTGGACAGAGAGGCCTACGAGCGGTTATGGGCCGATGCGCAAAATTACAATCAGGCCCTTCTGCAAAAAGAAGACCGATATGCAATGAATGATAGTGAGAAGGTCGAATATGAAAGTCAGTTGAATATTTCCGACAACGGTATTCTTGGATATATCGAAATACCGTCCATTCAATGTTCACTGCCCATCTATCACGGTACGGACGAAAGCGTATTGCAGACTGCCATAGGACATATTGCGGGAACATCGCTCCCTGTTGGCGGCGAAAGCACCCATTGTGTTCTGTCCGGTCACAGGGGACTGCCCAGTGCCAGATTGTTTACGGATCTGGATAAATTGAGTGAAGGCGATATTTTTATGATTCGGGTTCTGGATGAGACGCTGACCTATGAGGTGGACCAGATTCGTATAGTAGAACCTTATGAAATGACGGCTCTGGAGATTGAAAAAGGTAAGGACTACTGCACGCTGGTCACTTGTACACCTTATGGAATCAATACTCATCGGCTTCTGGTCCGCGGTCGCCGGGTGGATAATCAGGAAGGAGCAAAATCTGTCCGTGTCACAGCAGATGCTATGCTGGTTGAACCGATGCTTGTGGCATCGCTGGCTGCGATTCCGATGCTGCTTTTACTGCTGATCGCTATGCTGATGACTCATCGAAGAAAGAAATAGGAGGAAGATCATATGCAATTACCAAAAAGATTTACAGCGCTGTTTCTGGCAGCATTGTTGATGTGTATCATGGATATTGCCGCCTACGCGCAGGATGTGCCGGATATTTCAAAAAAAGGAACAATTTCCATCACAATGATTTATGATAATAAGCCTGTATCCGGAGGAACATTGACACTGTATCGGGCAGGCCAGGTGAACGTGGATGATGGAAACTACAGTTATATGCTCACCGATGATTTTATTGATTGTAATGTTAATCTGGCAGATATATCCTCTGAGACTTTGGCGAATGAATTTGCACAGTATGCCGGAGAGCATAGCCTGGCCGGTAAAACAGAAAGAATTGGAAATGATGGCAATGTATATTTTAGTGACCTGGAAGCAGGACTCTATCTTTTGGTGCAGAATGAAGCCGCCGACGGCTATTACAAGGTCACGCCATTTCTGGTCAGCGTGCCTATGAATGAGAATGGAGCGTATATTTATGATGTGGTGGCCAGCCCTAAGGTGGAACTCGAAAAGAAGCCGGTGCCTGTACCGACCACACCGTCAAAGCCTGTTGGACCGACACTTCCCCAAACCGGACAATTGAACTGGCCAATCCCTATGTTGGCTGTGATGGGATTGATATTATTTTCGGCAGGCTGGATACTCTATTTTGGTAGGAAGAGAGACGGTTATGAGAAATAAAATTGGAATTATTTTTATGATGATGGGGGCAGTGCTGGTATTGGCAGCGCTGTCCTTGTTTTTTTGGAATGTTCAGGAGGATAAACAGGCTGGAGCTTTTGCAGAAGAATTGCTAACTCAGGTTATTGAACATATTGAGATATCAGCAGCAGACGGAGCGGCCTGTCCGAACCCTTATGATTTTGTCATGCCGGAAGCAGAAATCGAAGGGTATGCCTGTATCGGCTGTCTTTCCATTCCAGCCATCAATCTGGAATTGCCGGTATTATCCGAGTGGAATGATGACCGGCTTAAAATTGCTCTCTGTCGTTACTCGGGCTCCAGCAGAATGAATAATCTGGTCATTGCCGCTCATAATTATGCCAATCATTTTGGTCATTTGTCCAGACTTTCCCCGGGGGATGTGGTGTATTTCGTTGATATGGATGGCCTTTCTTTTTCTTATGAGGTAACGGTTGTAGAAGTATTGGGTCCTGAAGAAGTAGAGGAAATGACGGATGGAACATATGATCTTACATTGTTTACTTGCACCTATAGTGGCCAGAACCGAGTGACTGTGCGCTGCGAACGGACAGAGGATAAATAAGTTTACGGTATATAGTACAAAACCTACTTGACAAATAGGAAATAGATGGATATAATACAACCATCACAAATAATCATACTAAAACGATAGGAATAAAAGGATGCTCTGCGGTTCGTTTTTATAAGGCCGTCAGGGCATTTTAATACACAATTAGAAGGTGTGAAAAATGGGGTTTGATTTTAATGATTCAAGTATAAGAAAATATATGTATTTGGGGAATTTTGGATTGGAGAAGGAAAGCCTTCGGGTAAATTCGGAGGGATTTCTGGCCCATACAAAGCATCCCTTTCCGAATCACCCGAATATCGACAGAGATTTCTGCGAAAATCAGGTGGAATTGATCACAAATGTCCATGACAGTGTGGACGGTATGTACGGTGAACTTGAAACACTTCACAAACAGGTAGTAAAGACCCTTTTTAATATGCCCGCAGGCCGGGAATTTTTATGGCCGTTTTCCAACCCGCCTTATGTAAAGGGAGAAAAGGATATCCCTATCGCCAGTTTCGACGGGAAATTAAAGGGGAAGGAACGCTACAGAGAATATCTGGCTTCTAAATATGGTAAGAAAAAGATGCTTTTTTCCGGGATTCATTTTAATTTTTCTTTTTCGGATGCTTTGCTTGAGGCGGGATATGGCAGCAGTGATT
>CABRLU010000235.1 GCA_902471845.1 uncultured Lachnospiraceae bacterium
CTTATCTTCGGAACGGAATTTTTTTGTCACCGGCAACGGAAGGAGCTGCATCGGCAATTCCTGAAGTTTACGTCCGAATCCCCGGCTCTTTAACTTCTCATCCACACTCAGAAATTCAGTCTCGTCCACCCCGGCCAACTCAGAAGCCAGATATAAAATGCGATTCTCGTAACATTCAATTCCAAGCTCTTTTCCCAATTGAAGAGCAATCTGTTTGCCGCCGCTGCCGAAACCGCGGGCAATGGTTATAATATAATTTTTCATATGATTTCACCTACTTTTCTTCCAACAATATCTGCACCTCATATGGACAATGATGATATTCAATTAAATTATCTTCATATTCATTTGCCACAACATAGGCCGGTTTCCGATACTTCTGCATATACTTTTTCAAAAGCGCCGCATCCCATTCTCCGGCACAGATACGGGAACGGAAACAGAGGTAGGTGCCGGCCGGAAGCTCCAGAATATTGGGATGATCAAATTGTTTTTCCTTCAGGTAAACAAAGTATTTTTTCGGATAAAACTTTCCGGCGGACAGAGCGTCAAAATCAGCCATATATCCGAACTGACGCCGATAATGCATCTGGTTTAGTCCCTCGCTGTTTTTAAGCGCCGCCAGTCTCGTTTCAACAGCCTCCACATCATCGGTTTCCTTATAATCCACAGTTAAAATATAGCGTTTATCCAGTTGGACCAGGTATGGAATATTGTCAAAGTCATATTGCTGCAGATAAGAAAAGTACTGCTGATACCATACAATATCTTCATACATTTCATTAATCCGCCGCCGCTCTTCCTCGATTCTCTGACGCTGCTTTTCCAAAAGCTTCTGCATCGTATCGACCGTACCTTCTTTTAATATCTCTTCGATATCTGACAGAGGCATATCCAGGCTGCGCAGGTATCGGATCCGGTCAATATAATGAAACTGCTTGAAGGAATAGTACCGGTAACCACTGATTTCATCCACCACATCCGGTTTGAGCAGCCCCGCATTGGAATAGTTTCTCAGCATTTGGACGGAGATTCCCATCATCCGGGCTGTCTCTCCGATGGAATACAAATGTTTTTCTTTGCTGCGCTCCATGCTGTTTCAGCCTCCATTCTAAATCTTCGCATATTTATGACAGGCACAAAAATGTCCCGGCTCAATTTCTTTAAACTCAGGCTCCACTTCAAAACAGAGGCCTTCCGCATCTTTACAGCGTTTACAAAAACGACATCCCGGAAGGATATCGATCGGACTTGGTGGATTGCCCTCAATCATCGGTTTTTCTGTCCGGGTTCTCGGGTCCAGATTCGGCGCCGATTTTAAAAGGACTTCCGTATATGGATGAAGATAATGTTCATAAATCTGTTCCGCTGTGCCAAGCTCCACTATTTTTCCCAGATACATGACAGCTACCCGATCGGATATGTAATTGACCACCCGCAAGTCGTGGGAAATAAACAAGATAGAAAGGCCATAGTCCTTCTGGAGTTTTAACAGCAGATTTAAAATCTGGGCCTGAATGGAAACATCCAGTGCGGAAACCGGTTCGTCAGCAATGATAAATTCCGGATTTACCGCCAGCGCTCTGGCAATTCCGATTCTCTGCCGCTGTCCTCCGGAAAACTCACTTGGATACCGCTCCAGTGCTGTTTCCGGCAGACCAACCTTTTCAATTATCTCATGAATTTTGCCATCCACTTCTTCTTTCGTACATATTTCGTGGAATAATAACTCTTCCTCAAATATATCCCGGACCTTCATTCTCGGATTCAGAGAAGAATATGGATCCTGAAAAACCATCTGCATCTTCTTGCGATAACTGCTTAACTGATAACGCTTTAAATGGGCAATGTCATTTTTCTCATAGTAAATCGCTCCCCGGTCCGGCTCATACAGCCGGATAATGGTCCGTGCAAAGGAGCTTTTTCCGCAGCCGCTTTCTCCAACCAGAGAAATGATCTCATTTTTCCGAATCTGTAAACTGATATTGTCCACAGCTTTCACTGACTTTTTCGGTTTTCGCAGCAGAACATCGGTTATCTTCTGTTTCACCGGAAAATACTTATATAAATTTTTAACATCCATTAATATTTCCTGTTTTTCCATTTTCCGTCCACCTCCTGTGTGCTACAGTGTAATTAAACCTTTATAATCATCCAGTTTTTCCGGAAAATGACATCTGGAAAAATGGTCCGGTGCTATCTCTTTTAAATCCGGCAGTTCCTGAATACACTTTGCTTCGCAATAAGCGCAGCGTTCCGCAAAGGGACAGCCCTTTGGCAGATCTTCCAGACTCGGCGTAGAGCCCGGGATAGCCTGCAGCGGACGTTCATGCTTATTCCGGCTCGGGATGGCCTCAATCAGGCCGCAGGTGTAAGGATGTCTCGGACTGGCAAAGAGTGTCATCGTATCCGTGTATTCAACGATATATCCGGCATACATGACCGCCACATTATCACACATCTGACTGATAACACCCAGGTCATGGGTAATCAAAAGAACACTCATACCCATTTCTTTTTTCAGACGATTCAGAAGTTTGATGACCTGATCCTGAATGGTCACATCCAACGCCGTTGTCGGTTCATCCGCAATCAATAGCTTTGGCTTTCCGGCCAGGGCGATGGCAATCATCGCTCTCTGACGCATACCACCAGAAAACTGGTATACATATTCCTTAATCCGCGCCTCAGGGTCCGGGATGCCCACATACTCCAGCATCCGTATGGCCTCCGCCTCTTTTTCCTTTTTCGACATTT
>CABRLU010000236.1 GCA_902471845.1 uncultured Lachnospiraceae bacterium
TACTATATTAACATATACTAGATGATTTTTCCACTTTATAGATCTAACATATATTACGTTTCATATATAAAAGCGGATACGGATTACCTTCCTCATCACACTCCGTTCTCTTATATGTCTGAAATCCCAGATGTTCATAGAATCCAACAGCCTGTGGATTCTGTTCATTGACCGTTACTTCCTGGTTTGATGTGATTTTCCAGAATGGATTCGTATTTGACATAAGTTGCTTCCTCAATCTGATAAATACTCACGAGTCACACTACCGGAAGATTCTAACATTTCTTTCGGCGTCCCTGTAAAGAGAATCTCGCCGCCAGCCTGACCTCCTTCCGGTCCAAGTTCAACAATATAGTCCGCATCCTTCATAACGTCAAGACTATGTTCGATAATAAACAGCGTATTGCCCTGGTCCGTCATCTTGTTGAAAAGTTTCATCAGCCGTCTGATGTCATCCAGATGCAGTCCGTCTGTCGGTTCATCCAGAATGAAGATCTGTCCGCGCTCTTCAAGCTTGTCCGCCAGCTTTACACGCTGCAGTTCTCCACCCGAAAGTGTCGTCATAGACTGATTCAGATGCAGATATCCCAGTCCAACCTGCTCCAGCATATCGAGTTTATTAACGAAATCAGTGTTTTCAAAAAACCGAATTGCCTGACGTACAGTCATATTCATAACTTCAGCAATGTTTTTTCCCTTATACTGATACTTCAGCACTTCTTCCGAATACCTGGTTCCATGACATACCTCACAAACCGTCTCAATAGAATCCATATAGGCCATATCCGATATAATAACCCCTTTTCCCTGGCATACAGGACATGCCCCTTTGGAATTAAAGCTGAAATATGACCGTGCAATATGATTTTCCTTAGCAAACAGAGCCCTGATCTTATCTGCAATGTCCAGATAAGTAGCCGGGGTCGATCTTAAATTGATCCCTATATCTTTCTGTCTGATTGAAATAACCTCTCCCGGATACTGGCTGGTAAAATATTCCATCAGCGAACTTTTTCCGGAACCGGCCACGCCGGCAATGACTGTCATAACGCCAAGTGGAAGTTTCACATTTACATTCTTTAGATTATGAAGATTGGCATGCTCGAGCTGATACCAGCCCGTCGGCTTTCTATATTCCATTTTTACCGGCGTTTTTGTCCGCAGCATACGCCCTGTCACCGTATCAGCCTTTAAAAGTCCTTCGTAACTGCCCTGGTACATAATCTGTCCACCGTTTATACCGGCTTCCGGTCCCATATCCACAATATGATCCGCCAATGCAATAATTTCCCGGTGATGTTCCACGATCAGAACTGTATTTCCATGTTCTTTTAATTTGATCAGGGAATTTTTCAGCTTCTGGATATCTCTTGAGTGCAGTCCTACACTTGGCTCATCCAGTACATACATCATATCTGTAAGCGGCGAATTGATATATCTGGCAATTTTAATCCGCTGTGCCTCGCCGCCGGAAAGTGTATCCGTTCCCCGGCTGAGCGAAAGATAACCCAGACCAATCTCAGTAAGCGCATTCATCCGTTTTAAGATCTCCGTTTTTATGTCACGTGCCAGCGGATCTTCAATCTGACGGATAAATTCTGCTGCCTCAGGAATCGGCATATCGGAAACTTCACAGATATTCTTGCCATTGATCAGGCAGCTGCGGATCTTTGCATTCAGTCTGGCTCCATGGCAGACCGGACATGTAAATGTGCTGACAATCCGATCCAGTTCTTTCTTATGAAGCTGCCCTTCTTTGGATGTGATGATACTGCGGTACATACGCGGATAAATTCCTTCATATTTCGCAGATTTCGGCCAGTTATCCGGTGGATTTTTAAGACGGATCTGCGGAGAATAAAGGAATAGATCCATCTCTTCTTTTGAATAATCTTTAATCTTCTTATTCAGATCAAACAGACCGCTGTAAGCATATCGTTTCCATCTCCAGGCTCCGGTTGTAAACGCGGGCCATTTAATAACCCCTTCATCGTTTAAACATTTATCAAAATCTACAAGCTTGTGTATATCTAATTCTGTCACAACTCCAAGACCTTCGCAGCGCTCACATTTTCCGCTTGGATGATTGAAGGAAAAACTATCCGAATATCCGACAAAAGGTTTTCCGACACGAGAAAAAAGCAGGCGCAGCAACGCATAAATATCGGTGTAAGTACCAACCGTAGACCTCGAATTAGCAGCCGGTTTTTTCTGATCGATTACAATCGTGACCGGAAGATTTTCCATGCGGTCTACTTCCGGGCGGCCATATTTGGGCAAAAACTGCTGCACAAAACTTGGAAATGTTACATTCAGTTCCCTTCTCGATTCTGCCGCAATCGTATCCAGACAAAGAGAAGACTTTCCCGAACCGGATACTCCGGTAAAAACTGTGATTTGTTTCTTGGGAATTTTTAAAGAAACGTGTTTTAAATTATTTTCTGTCGCATTGATAATATTTATAAAATCCTGTTCGTTATTTTCCATTTTTCTGTTCCTTTCGCTCATAAAAGGCATTTGGATTCGTGTACTGTCCATGCCTTTTCTAAGTAATCCGCCTCCTTCGTTTCACCTTTTTTATATAGTTAAATTTCGATTTTTATTTTTGTTTCCATAGCATGGTGTACTCTTTTTCACCAGTAGCTTCATCCAAACCTTCACATTGAATAATGAACCCTTCTCTTTGGTAAAAAGAAATTGCTCTGGCATTCTTCTGGTATACATTTAATCGTAAGCTAACT
>CABRLU010000237.1 GCA_902471845.1 uncultured Lachnospiraceae bacterium
TTTTCGCTCTCGTTTTTAATTGAATTTGCATGGAATCTGCTCCTGATTGAACTGCTGGATCGGTTGATGGCGTATTCCGCACAGTCTGATCTTTGTCTTTTTTCAAAAACTTCCGTTCTGTTTTGCATTGGTGCAGTCATTTTTGTTCTGCTTGTTTTTTCCGATCAATATTTTTTCCGAAAGCTGAAAGGGGTTGGCGAACTCAAATTACAAGAATATACCTATGGCTGCTTCCTGAAAAATCTTTCTTCTGTACAGTGCCAAAAAGCAGGAGATTTGGTGTCCGCAGTCAATCGGAATACGGAAGTCATTTCGCAATGGATGTCAACGGGTGTTGTGAACACCATTCTTCAAACATTTCTGCTGCTGGCATATCTTTTGATCCTACTTCTTCATAATGCAGTGGTTACGATGATTACCGTATTCATTATTATCGTGATTTTCTTACTCTCAAAGCTATATGCGCAAAAGGAAGCTGCATATACAGCCGAAAAGCAAACCAGATATTCTGAAATAAACTCGAAATTGCTAGACACCTTAAACAATCGAAATTTGATCTACGCATTAAACAATGAGGCTTTCTTCTCCAACAAGTTAAAAACATTCCATGACCAGATCAGCCAGTCTGTACTTGTTCCTTTAAGCCGGTATACCGCTTTGAGAAATGCAATGTTGACATTCATGATCAACACGTTGCCCGTTATTGTTCTTGTCTCAACGATTTTGCTTGCCAAGCTTGGAAAAGCAACTGGGAGCGATGCGATCACGATGATGCTTATCGCTCAAAAATTAAATGGTCCGATCATTTTGCTGACCGATTTGATTGCAGATCAAAAGAAAGCATCCGAAATGTATGCAAAATCAAAATCCCTGTATACAGAAAAAGCTGACGAGCATCGTGGAAATCTCATGCAGGATTTCGAGGAAATGCGTGTTGAGATTCACGAGTTCCAGTATACCGACTGTAGTGATAAAATTCTTGTTGGTCTGCAATTTCAGTTTAAGAGGGGAGATTTGGTGCTGATCAAAGCTGCCAGTGGTAAAGGAAAAACGACCTTAATCGAATTGATGTCCAGGTTGATTCCAGCGGACGGGCTGTGTGGCAGTATAAAGTATAACAATCAATTGATTTCTAATTTTGATTTGAAAGATTACCACTGCAGGGTGCTGTTAGTGGAGAGAACACCTGCGCTGATCGATGGAACCTTGTATGAAAACCTCGTATTGGGAGATATTTTTTATCCAGAATGGATTGAGGAAATAATTCATGTGTGCGTATTACAGGACTTCATTCAAGGAAGAGATCAATCCTACCAGATTCAAGGAGATGGGAGCAATATCAGCGGAGGTGAACGGCAGCGAATCGGTCTTGCCCGAATGTTATTGCGTCGACCGGAGATCATTCTTTTGGATGAAGTCACCAGTGCGCTCGATTCAAAGACAAAAAGCGTTTTGGTAAACCGATTGCTGACATTTGCTCAGAAATATAATATGACAATTATTGCGGTTTCCCATGATGACTCATTTGATGCGCACTGTACGCAATTGATTCATCTTTAAAAATAACTCTGCAAGCAGGGCGAGCTGGTACCAACTCGCGATTTTTGAATCAGATTTTTCAAATCCAAATTCAAAATGCTTGTTGGGCTGTGCCCAACCCCCTATCGTTCCGCATCGTGCGATGCAGGCTGCGCGTTTGTTCCAAACACTTTTATAACAAAAAAGATAGCCTAGGGCTCTTCCATGAGGGAAGGGTCCTAGGCTATCTTCGTTTATCGGGACTTCGTTTTTTCGGTGCTGCTCTTTTCCTCTGCAAAGAACAGTTCTACGTTTCTCTTTGCACGAAGAAGCTCCTGCATTTCTTCTTTCGCTTTACGATAGTCCGGGTAGAGTGCTTTCTTTTCCGTCAGCAGCTTGGAATATTCCGTATCCAGTTCTTTCACCTTGGGGAGCTTTTTCAGGTTAGCTTCATCGAATGCCGCTTTCGCTGCCTTGTGCAGTGTGATCTCTGCACGATGACCTTCCAGAAAGTGCTTGCTGTATCCGGTCTTTCGGTAGGCATCATAGACTGGTCGCGTCTTGGCGTAGTTGATGATGTGTGCTTTCAGCACCGCAATTTCTGCCAGTCGATTTTCAGAATCTTTAATGGAATCGCCCAGTTCGTGATAGTGAGCAGTAGCAGCATCCACACGCTCCTGCATCTCCTCAATGCTGCCGATTTTATTTTCCTGCAAAAAAATCAGGGTCTTGGACATCTCTTTCAAATTGTAGCGTTTAGCCCACCGTGCATAGCCTTCGCTTTTGCCCTCGGAGAGTTTTGCCTGAATGTCCACCAACAGGTGGAACGGCTGCTCTTTCGGTGGCTGCTTCTGATACGGGCGGTGTTCGGATTCTCCGGCAATGACCGCCTTGATTTCATCTTCACTGTATCCCGCGCCCAGTGTCCGAAAACGGATAAAGCGTTTCTGCCGTGTTCCTTTGACCGAAGTGTACTTTCCCCGTTTGATTTCGTAGCCCTGCTGTTCCAGCTTTTGAAGAAAGCCCTCGAAATTTGCGGGCCTCTCGTTCAGCAGGATGTTGTCGATTACGGCACACAGCTTATCACGATTACTTTCTCTGGGTGGATAAAGGGTGCGCTTCTGCCGCTCTCGATACGGCTTGATTTCAATAACAGACAGCTGATGTTCCAGACAAATCAAATCGCTCAACCGCTGCACCGCCAGCCCGGACAA
>CABRLU010000238.1 GCA_902471845.1 uncultured Lachnospiraceae bacterium
TACGCAGATTCAAAAGAAACTGTGCAAAGGCTGGTATTCAGCAGGAAATTCGTAAGAGAGAGCATTACGAAAAACCAAGTGTTAGACGTAAGAAAAAGTCAGAAGCTGCTAGAAAGCGCAAATATAAATAATCTTCGGATACCTGGATATAAAAAGCTATAACGTATGTTATAGCTTTTTTCAATTTATGTGAAGGGGTATATAAATCTCCGAAGCTGCATAGAATGTAGAAAAAAACGGAGAGTCACCTTGTTTGCGGATTGGCTGCAGGATCATCAGATTATACCCGAAGAACTGAGTGCGGATGTCCCCGTTTTATATGCACTTGGGCAGAACGAAATAAAAATTCAGAACTATAAAAAAATTCTCCAATACAGTCCAAAAGAAATGGTGCTCCTTTTGAAAAGCCAGCGGCTCGTTGTTCAGGGGGACCATCTGGATATCGATTATTTTAATGCGGATGAAATCTGTATTCGGGGACATATTGTTTCGATAACCTATCAAGGTGGATGAAAGCGAAAGCAGGTGCTATAAATGGAATGGATATTCCGATGGCTGCGCAGTTATCTGACATGCCGGCTGAAAGGCGGAGACATGGAACGTTTCTTTAATCTTTGCCGTTATCAGGGGATTGAATGTTGGGATATGTCCTTTGAAGAAGGCGTATGCAGATGCTGTATGTATCTGGAAGATTTTTGGAAAATAAGGCCTTTTGTAAGAAAGACCAGAGTCAGGGTACGGATTGAAAAACGCTGTGGCCTGGCTTTTTTTATGAATTTTCTGAGGCGCAGAAAGGGCTGGTGCCTCGGAATGGCAGGGTGTATTGGCATGCTCTGTTTTCTGTCCGCCCATATATGGAAAATGGAGTTTTATGGCAATTCCTATTATACGGATGAGCGTCTGACAAAATATCTGGATACAGTGGAAGGGATTTCCTTTGGTATATGGAAAACAAAGGTTGACGGTCCCCTCTTAGAAGAAAATTTAAGGCTGACCTTTCCTGATATTTCCTGGGTATCCGTCCGTATGGAAGGTACTTCTCTGATCGTCGCACTGGAAGAGATGGTCAAATATGACGCTTCAGCCAGGGAACAGGCGCTGCCCCGATATATATGCGCTTCAGGAGAGGGAGAGATCGTATCTATGGTCACCCGGAGCGGCGTTCCTAAAGTGACGATTGGAAATACTGTCCGGAAAGGTGAACTGCTGATTGACGGAGTCATGGAAATCCTCGATGAATCCATGGCCGTAGCCGAATCCATTCCGGTCGGCGCCGACGGTGATATACGGGCCAAAGTGACAGAAAATTATTCGCAAACCTATCCGGCGCCTCAGGAAAGCCGGAACTATGGCCGGGCTGCCTGGAAATTTACCCTGTCCATTGGCGGGCATACGATGACCATTGGAAAAAATCCCTATGAAAATGATGGGGAGATGACCTATGATCATCTGACAGAATTTTATAACTGGTGGCCGGGAATTTATGTCCAGGCAGATACCTTCCAGCCTTATACAAATATTCCATCATGGACGGCACTTTCCCAACTGAAATTACGTGCGGAAAATGAATTGTCGGATATAATTCATGAATTCGAGGAAAAAGGGGTACAAATTCTAGAAAATAATGTTAAAATATTAATGTATGAGGACCGGGTGGAAGCTTCTGGAAATTTTGTCCTGATCAAACCGATCGGCGAAGGCACGGATATTCTCCCGGAAGATACTCAAAATGATGGGATTGGAGAGACAGATGAGTATAACGGAAACGATGATTGATATTCCGGCGGAGCACGCCCGGAATGTCTTCGGACAGTATGATGTCTATATTAAAAAAATTGAACGTACATTGAATGTCACGGTCATTGTCCGCGACAGTATGATTAAAGTAGTCGGCGAATCCGGCCATGTTGCCAAGGCGAAAAGTGTATTTCTCAATCTGCTGGAACTTTCAAAACGCGGAGAACCGATCAGCGAACAAAATGTGGACTATGCCTTATCTCTGTCTTTTGATGATAAGGAATCCTCCATCGTTACTTTGAATCAGGATATGATCTGCCATACGGTCAATGGAAAACCAATCAAACCAAAAACCCTCGGGCAAAAAGCTTATGTCGATCAGATACGAAAAAAAATGATTGTATTCGGCATCGGACCGGCAGGAACAGGTAAAACCTATCTTGCCATGGCTATGGCTATCACCGCATTTAAAAATAACGAGGTCAATCGGATCATTTTAACCCGTCCGGCCATTGAAGCCGGAGAGAAGCTTGGATTTCTTCCTGGTGATCTTCAAAGCAAGATTGATCCCTATTTAAGACCTCTCTATGATGCGCTTTATGAGATCATGGGGGCAGATGCTTATCTGCGGAATATGGAAAAAGGGCTTATTGAAGTGGCGCCCCTGGCCTATATGCGCGGCCGCACCCTGGATAATTCCTTTATCGTCCTGGATGAGGCACAGAATACCACGCCGGCCCAGATGAAGATGTTTTTGACCCGTGTGGGCTTTGGCTCCAAGGTGATCATTACCGGTGACCTGAGTCAGAAGGATTTACCGGCGGGACAGAGTTCAGGACTGGATGTGGCGTTGAAGGTTCTTAAGAATATTGATGATATCGGTATCAGTATGCTTTCCAGCAAAGACGTGGTGCGTCATCCGCTGGTACAGAAAATTGTAAAAGCTTACGAAGAATACGAGACAAAGACACAGAACAAATCA
>CABRLU010000239.1 GCA_902471845.1 uncultured Lachnospiraceae bacterium
ACACGAGCATTGAGAACCAGAAGGACATCATTTCCGACTATGTTCAGCGGTACTTCCCAGAGAGCGAGTTGACCTTCTTTGTGGATCGCGACCGTTCGGGCTATACGTTTGAGCAGCGGGAGGATTATCAGCGGATGCGCCCGTATCTGATGACAGGGCAGTACGATATCCTCATCATCAAGGATTTGAGCCGATTCTCCCGACGCAATTCGCGTGGTCTGGTTGAGCTGGAGGATTTACGGGACGCGGGCGTGCGGATCGTAGCTATCGGGGACAGCATCGATTATCCGACGCATGACGATTGGACAAACATCCGCCTGCGTTTTCTGCTCAATGAAATGCCGGTCACGGATTCTTCTCAGAAAGTCAAAAGCGTCATTTCCCAGCGACAGCAGGACGGACGCTGGATCCGTTCCGTGCCGTATGGATATGTCATGAAGACCCGATAGACATCCAAAGTGTTCCAGCTTAGTTGCGAAAAAATACCGTATTTTTCAGCAAAAATAGCTGGCTATAAAAATTAAAGGCGTTGAAAAAGTTATATGGCTTGATATGAAAAAAGTTTATGATAAAATAGAATATAGAAGAAAGCCTGAAAGCTGTGATTGATTCCTATGGAGGAGGGGCGAGCCTCTGTAGGAGGAAAGCTAATGCAGAGAGGTTATTAAAGCGGTTACGAATACGCCACGGGATATTTCAAGTGGAGTGGAGGTGATTGATATGTGCAAGGCTGTTGAGGAAATGATAAAAGAAGGTGAAGAAAGAGGCGAACTTAGGATGCTTGTAAAGCTTGTGAAAAAAGGGCGTATCACAATCGAACAGGCTGTCGAGGATGCTGAGATGACTGTGGAACAGTTTGAAAAAGTGATGTTCATTGAAGTATAACCTAGACTTAGACTCAAATTCAGAAGCAAAACACTTGCAGTCTACGCTATTTTGCGATAGCATAATCAGGAGGCAGAGGGCGTTTTATTCAAGGCGATGGGTGCTGAAAGACTAAAATAAAAGAAAAGTCTGACAGATATTTGGCTGAAAAAAGTGTATAATAGAAGCGAGGTGGAAGATTCATGCTAAGTGTTTTCTTTGGCGATATGCCGGATGCTATTTATAATACGAGTGTATATTTTCAAAATCAGTATCGGGACGACTGGCTGACAAAACCCTTATCAAAGGAGATTATTCAGGATGTGGATAAGTCGGAAGTTGTAAGTGCTAATTTGATAGACAGTCCAGTTTTGGGGGCAATTTCCCCCAAAGAGCTGTCAGGTGGCGTGAAAACTCTGTTGCTCATGGCAAATGATAAGAGCGGAAAGGTCTTTAACGCATCCACTTGCGGAGATAATTGCGCAAAATGGATTTTGCAGTTGGGAAAACAAGGTAAACTTGTAATAAACCTCCGACATCTAATGGATTTTGGTTCGGGTGAGTTCAAAATTAAAGTGCTTAATACCGGAAGAATCGTTAGGAACATGAAAGAATTGGTTGCCGAGGCAGGCGCGTTTGTGTGAGGGAAAAATGAAGGGAACACAGCATGTTGAAGTGTTAAATCGAAATGCAAAGTTCAGATTCGATTTGCACAGGAACATCACGATTGTCCGTGGTGACAGCGGAACGGGAAAAACTACACTATATAATATGATAGCGGATTATACTCGATTGCAAGCAGAAAGCGGTGTGAATTTAAGCAGTACAAAACCTTGCGTGGCTTTGATGGACATGGACTGGAAAAATCAACTGGATGGGATTTCGAACAGCATTGTCTTTATTGATGAAGGTGCAACGTATATATCTTCAGAGAAATTTGCAGAAGCGATCAAAAACAGTGATAATTACTATGTGATTTTCAATCGTGAAGGATTGCACCAGTTGCCATACAGCGTAGAGGAGATTTATCAGATTAAAACCAGCGGTAAATATCATAGCTTCGAGCAAATTTATAAACCGGAAAAATTGCATCGCTATACGAAATTTCCGAAATCAAAACGAAAAGATTTTCAAGTGTTGCTTACGGAAGATTCGCATTCTGGTTATCAATTCTTCTGCGCTTATTTTGAAGGGACAGGTGTGCATTGCGCAACTGCGGGCTCTAATTCAGCTATTTTTAAGTGGTTAAATAATAATCCTACAGGAAAAGTTCTTATTATTGCAGATGGTGCCGCCTTTGGCTCCGAAATGGATCGAGTGTTAAAACTGTGTAAAACACATCCGGAAACATTTCAGCTTTGTTTGCCGGAATCTTTTGAATGGTTGATCTTGAAATCGGGTATCATTCATGCAGAACATTTGGTAGATATACTGGAAAATCCGGGCGACTATATTGAAAGCCAGAAGTTTTTTAGTTGGGAAAACTTCTTTGAAGACTTTCTTGTACAGGAAACTAGGCGAACGCCGTTTCAATACGCTAAAAGTAATCTGAACGATGTATATAAACAGAAAGCTAATCAGAAACGTATTGCGGCGGAAATTATGGATGTAGATTGAATGAAGGAAAAGAACCACTAAATATGCTATAAACAGCTCATTTCTGAGCTTTCGGAGCAGACTATACCTGGCATATTCTTGGTATGAGCGATGTTAAAATTATGAAAGTGGAAAAGGTTGGCACAACGACATTTACTTATTCAATTTGGTACGGAATGTCTTAGCGTGTAACCGTTTTCCACTCCGGCAAAGGGAATCTGCTGACCAACACGGCGGCATTGCTGAAAGCAAACCGA
>CABRLU010000240.1 GCA_902471845.1 uncultured Lachnospiraceae bacterium
GGCCGGATGGGTTGAAAATATCCGTGACCATGGCGGCGTATCTTTTGTAGATTTAAGGGATATGTATGGAGTTGTTCAGGTGGTTTTCAGAAATACGGATTTATTTAAAGGTATCCGTAAAGAACAGTGTCTTTCCGTAGAAGGTGTGATCACAGAGCGGGATGAGGAAACCTATAATCCAAAGATTGCAACGGGAACGATCGAGCTGGAAGTTCACAAAGTGGATATTCTGGGAAAGGTTTACCGGGACCTGCCTTTTGAAATTACGACTTCGAAGGATATTCGGGAAGACGTCCGTCTGAGATATCGTTATCTTGATTTGAGAAATCAGAAAGTGAAGGAGAATATTTTATTCCGTTCCAAAGTCATCCGTTTTCTGCGGAATAAGATGGAGGATATGGGCTTTACAGAAATCCAGACGCCGATTCTCTGTGCATCCTCTCCGGAAGGCGCCAGAGACTATATTGTTCCGTCTCGTGTCCATAAAGGAAAATTCTACGCTCTGCCGCAGGCTCCGCAGCAGTATAAACAGCTTTTGATGACAGCCGGATTTGATAAATATTATCAGATTGCGCCATGCTTCCGTGATGAGGATGCCCGGGCCGACCGTTCTCCGGGGGAATTTTACCAGTTAGACTTTGAGATGAGTTTTGCCACTCAGGAGGATGTATTTAAGGTTGGGGAAGAAGTTCTGGCAGAGACTTTCAAAACCTTTGCCCCGGAAGGCTATGCGGTAACAGAAGCACCGTTCCCGGTCATCAGTTATAAGCAGGCCATGCTGGAATTTGGCACGGATAAACCGGACCTTCGCAATCCATTACGGATTATCGATGTAACAGAATTTTTTCAGAGATGTACTTTCAAACCGTTCCATAAAAAGACGGTTCGGGCCATTCGGGTCCATGGGGATTTGTCGAAAGGTTTTCATGAAAAGCTTTTGAAGTTTGCCCAGGAGATTGGTATGAGCGGCCTCGGATATCTGGAGGTTCTTGAAGATTTGAGTTATAAGGGACCGATTGATAAGTTTATTCCGGAGGACATGAAAAAGGAATTGGCTGAAATTGCCGGTCTGTCCGTCGGCGATACGATCTTCTTTATTGCGGCAACGGAAAAGCTGGCCTGCAAATATGCGGGACAGATTCGGGATGAGCTTGGAAAGCGGATGAATCTGCTGGAGGAAAAGGCCTATCGTTTCTGTTACATTAACGATTTTCCAATGTATGAAGTCGATGAGGAGACAAAGGAAATCGGCTTTACACATAATCCGTTTTCCATGCCTCAGGGCGGCCTGGAAGCTTTGCAGACAGAAGACCCTCTGGATATTCTGGCCTACCAGTATGATATTGTCTGCAATGGCGTGGAATTGTCCTCCGGTGCTGTGCGGAACCACGATATTGAAATCATGGTGAAGGCTTTTGAAATCGCGGGTTATGATGAGGAAACTCTGAAAGAAAAATTTGGCGCTCTCTACAATGCCTTCCAGTTCGGCGCTCCGCCACATGCAGGAATGGCTCCGGGGGTTGATCGAATGATCATGCTGCTTCGTAATGAAGAAAACATTCGAGAGGTTATTGCCTTCCCGATGAACAGTAACGCTCAGGATTTAATGTGCGGTGCTCCGAATGAGGTGACGGAAAAACAGCTTCGGGAAGCTCATATTAAAGTCAGAGATTAAAATGATATAAAAGACAGATGGGGACCGGAACGTCACAGACAGCCGGTTCTCATTTTTTTAAATAAGCGGATGACAGGTTGAATTAAAAGTGCTATCATAAAAATTGTAGCCTTTAACCAGGTGTTAAATTAAAGTGGGAAGATGATTTATTGTGGAAGAAAGACAGGAAAAAAGATTTGAGATGGATATGTGCAGCGGTCCGATCATGAAAAAGATGCTGATGTTTGCCATACCGCTGGTCTGTTCCAGTGTTCTTCAGCTGTTATTTAATGCGGCAGATATCGTTGTCGTAGGCCGTTTTGCGGGAGATAATTCGCTGGCAGCGGTAGGCTCGAATACGGCTCTGATCAATTTGCTGACCAATTTATTTATTGGTTTATCTGTTGGCGTCAATGTTTTGACCGGACTGTGTTATGGAGCAAAACAGGAAAAGGATTTGACGGAAACGGTACATACGGCCATGCTTTTGAGCTTATTCAGCGGTCTGTTTCTGATGGTGGGAGGAATTATCAGTGCCCATGTACTTTTGAACTGGATGCAGGCGCCTCAGGAGGTCATTGGTCTGGCGACGCTCTATCTTCGGATCTATTTTGTCGGAATGCCGGCAGTTATGGTCTATAACTTCGGCAGTGCGATTTTGAGAGCGGTGGGAGACACGCGCCGGCCATTATTTTATCTGACCGGGGCCGGAATTATTAATGTGATTCTAAATCTCTTTTTTGTTGTTGTCTGTCGTCTGGATGTGGCGGGAGTTGCCCTGGCTACGGTAATCTCCGAGACAGTGTCCGGCGGTCTTGTGTTTCGATGTCTTATGAAGGAAAAGGGCGGCATTCGTATGATTCCTTCAAAACTTCATATCTATAGAGATAAGCTGCAGAAAATTTTAAGAATCGGTCTTCCGGCCGGATTTCAGGGGATTGTGTTTGCATTATCCAATGTGTTGATTCAGTCTTCTGTAAATATTTTTGGTGCGACGATCGTTGCCGGAAATTCGGCGGCAGCGAATATTGAAGGCTTTGTTTATGTGTCC
>CABRLU010000241.1 GCA_902471845.1 uncultured Lachnospiraceae bacterium
GGCGAACAGGTGGCGCTGGTGGCTGTGGGAAGTATGGTAGAGACAGCCATTCAGGTGAAAGATTATCTGGCGGAGGCAGGGCTTTCAGCCACGGTGGTCAATGCCCGATTTGTCAAACCTCTGGATACGGATATGCTGGACGCACTTTCGGAAAAACACAATATGATCGTGACGATGGAAGAAAATGTGCTTCGGGGCGGCTTTGGTGAGGCCGTGTCCGATTATTATATGACAAAGGGACTGCCGGTGTTTGTCAAACATGTGGGCATCCCGGATGTATTTGTAGAACACGGTAATGTGGCCCAGTTAAAGACATCCATGGGGATGGATCCGTGGGCCATATCCGCAAAGATTTTATCCGAGGTATTACTATGAAAAAGAGACTGGATGTGCTTTTAGTGGAACGTCGTCTGGCCGATTCCCGTGAAAAGGCCAAGGCTATTATTATGACCGGCAATGTATTTGTTAATGGTCAGAGAGAGGATAAGGCCGGAACCACCTTTGATGAGGAAAAGGCGTCCATTGAGATTAAAGGCCATACAATGAAATATGTGAGCCGGGGCGGTTATAAGCTGGAAAAGGCGATAGAGGTTTTTGGCGTGGATGTCCGGGACAAGGTATGTATGGATATCGGTTCATCTACCGGCGGTTTTACCGACTGTATGCTTCAGAATGGTGCGGTGAAAGTATTTGCTGTGGATGTGGGCCGGGGACAGCTGGACTGGAAGCTGCGGCAGGATGAACGGGTCGTCAGTATGGAAAAGACGAATATCCGCTATGTGATGCCGGAAGATATCGGTGAGGCTGTGGCTTTCGCATCGGTGGATGTTTCCTTTATATCACTGGCTTTGGTGCTGCCCGCTGCCAGAAATCTTTTAACGGAAGACGGTCATATGGTCTGCCTGATCAAACCTCAGTTTGAGGCCGGACGGGAAAAGGTTGGCAAAAAAGGGGTTGTCCGGGATAAGGCCGTACATATCGAAGTGATTGAAAAAGTCATTGGTATTGCCGACGGACTTCATTTTAAGGTGCTCGGCCTGGATTATTCACCAATCAAAGGTCCGGAGGGCAATATCGAATATTTGATTTATCTTGAAAAACGGCCGGAGAGTGAGGCACCAGCTCATGAACCGGTGGATGTACGACAGGTGGTGGAGCAGTCCCATGCTTCGCTGTAACAGGAGAGACGGATGGATAAATTTTTAATTGTGACAAATCAGGACAAAGACAGAGAGCTGAGAGTTACAAAGGAAATCAAAAAGTATATTGAATCCAGAAATTGTACATGTCATCTGGCGGAACCGCTGGTGGGTACCGACCCGCTTCAGACTGGTTACACGGATATGAGTAAGCTGCAGGAGGATGTGGACTGTGTCATTGTCCTTGGCGGCGACGGGACATTTATTCAGGCGGTTCGGGATTTTGCCGGGCTGGATATTCCGCTGGTCGGCGTCAATATGGGAACGGTGGGATTTCTGGCGGCCATCGATGTGGATGGGCTTCATGACGGTATCGACGCTCTGATTGACGGGAAATTTACCATACAGCAGCGGATTATGCTTCTTGGTCAGGTTTACCGGGAAGGGCGGCGGCTCCAGAAAAGTATTGCCTTTAATGATGTCATTGTGACCCGTTCCGGTTTTTCACGACTGGTAGAGTTAAAGATTTATGTGAATGACCAGCTATTGGACATATATGCCGCCGATGGCGTTATCGTTTCCACGCCGACGGGATCGACAGGATATAATCTGTCGGCCGGCGGTCCGGTGGTCTTTCCGGAGACGGAAATGATGATCATTACACCAATCTGTCCCCATTCTTTATCGGCCCGGAGCGTTGTCGTTTCTGCCCAGGCAAAGATAAAGATTGAAGTGGGCCGGCGGCGTAAAACCCAGAAGGAGGAAGCCCTGGTCACCTATGATGGTCAGACCGTATGGGAACTGGAATCCTCGGATGTGGTAGAGATTGTTCAGGCAAGTACAAAAGTGCCGATTGTAAATATACGTCAGAAAAGCTTCTGCGATATATTACGCAACAAAATGAAAAATGTATAATAATGCGGAAGGGAAGTGTCAGATTTGAAATCAAAACGGCATGCAAAAATTTTGGAATTAATCGATAAATATGATATTGAAACCCAGGAAGAGCTGGCAGACCGATTGAATGAAAGCGGCTTTTCGGTCACTCAGGCCACCATTTCCCGGGATATTCGCGAGCTGAAATTATCTAAGGTTTCAGGCAGTAACGGACGTCAGAAATATGTCGCTTTCATTAAACCAACCATGGAAATGACCGACAAATATTCCAGAGTTTTGAAGGAAGGCTACATTTCAAAAGAAGTTGCCACAAGCCTGATCGTCATTAAAACGGTGACAGGGATGGCCATGGCGGTGGCGGTGGCCATTGATCACATGGAACTTCCGGGTGTGGTCGGATGCATTGCCGGAGATGACACGATCATGTGCGCCCTTCGCAGCGATGAAGACGCCCATATGGTGATGGAAAAAATTAATCAGATGTTGAAATAGGAGATCATATGCTTTTAAGTGTACACGTGAAAAATCTGGCATTAATTGATGAAGTTGAGATGAATTTTGAAAATCATCTGAATATTCTGACCGGTGAGACTGGTGCGGGTAAATCCGTCCTTATGGGTGCGGTGAATATGGCTCTTGGCGGCCGGGTATCCC
>CABRLU010000242.1 GCA_902471845.1 uncultured Lachnospiraceae bacterium
TGATAACCGCCATAATAATAACAAACTAAAATTCTACAACTACTTTATCGCTTTCTTCTCCAGCTTCCTCATGTGTTTCAGATAGATGAGTAACAACAACCCTCCGGTAAAGATCCACGATGCAACATACACATTCATCAGCATCTCATATGTCGGAACCATCTTAAAGACAGTCAAAAGCCAGATTACACGGAATACCACTGTTCCAAGCACCGTAATAATTGAAGGTTCTAAAGATTTTTCCATTGTATTACCCTAAATTTTTAATAATGTTCCAACTTATCTTTTGTTTTTGATATTTTTCCTACTTATCAAAATCTACTTCGAATGTTCCTTCCGGTGTTTTCATTGTCAGAACTCCCAGATTAAAATCCTCGTCATTAATAGTAATATGATATTCAAATATCACATCATCCTCAAATTTCGAAAGCAGCAGATATGTCCCATTTTCTTTTCCGTCAATCTGATCACAGATATCATCATATACATCTGCTCCGGAAATCTGACGTGGATATCCCGATTCCTTTATTTTCTTTTCAATCAATTCATATAATTCGTTCATTTTTTTCTCCTTTGATTTTCTTTATTATGATTTATTTTTCTCTATAGTAATGCCATATATTTTCACGCCTATTGCCTTCATCCCCCCATCTTTGCAGGTTCCTGCCATCTCATACCCCATTGATTCATAATACTGATTAAGAAATGGATTGTCGATGGAACAGTCCAGGCGCACTCTTTCTTTGTGATCATTTACTGCCAGTGCTTCGACAGCTTTTATGATTTCTCTTCCAGCCCCTTCTTCAGTCAGGTCGGTTACAAAATTGTGCAGATAACCATTGTTGTTCCACTGATCGATTCCTTTTTTCGTTCATTCACTACTTCATCTTTAAATCACCTTATACCTTAACCATCTTCTGCTATGGAATCTCCATGTAAATATTACTGCACGCACTGTCCAGTCGGCAAACATACCGATCCAGACGCCCATCGGTCCAAATCCCAGAAATCGGATCAGTATCACGCACAGACAAAATCGGCACAGCCACATGACCAGACACGACGTGATCATAGAAAATTTTACGTCTCCCGCCGCACGAAGTCCGTATGCCGGAACAAATGCCAGCGTCCATACAATCGGCTTCACAAGCGTAATCCAGGTTACCATATGGAAACACATCTTTGCACTTGCAGGCTCCATGCCGCCAAGAACTGTCACAGGCCTGATCAATGCAAATACCAGCAGGCAGCTTACAATGATTGCCACTTCTGCGATCACACTTAATTTTTTTATGTAATAGACCGCCTCGTCTTTTCTGTCCGCTCCCATACACTGACCTACAATTGTCATCAACCCTACGCCAACTCCGATTGCCGCCATTCCATTCAGATTCTCCAGAATATTTGTCATTGCCTGGGCTGCAATTGCAGTTGTACCTAATGTTGATACGGTAGACTGTATTGCCAGTTTTCCAAGCTGGAACATACTGTTTTCCACACCGGACGGAATTCCAATCCCGAGTATTCTCCGGATCATCGCCCAGTCCGGACGGATTTTCAGGTAATCTCTTACCACAATTGGCTGTCGGTCTTTTCTTAATTGAATCAATACTACCACTGCACAGAATATACGGGAGACCAGTGTAGAAATTGCCGCACCTGCAACTCCCATATGGAAAATCCAGATCATAATTGCATTTCCAACAATATTCATCGCATTCGATATCATGGAAATGAGCATTGGACCCTTCGTATTCTCCTGCGCGCGAAAAATGGATGCCGCCGAATCATATGCCGCTATGAACGGAAATGAAATAGCTGTATAAAAGAAATATGTCTCTGAGGCTCTCATAACGTCAGCTTCTACTGAACCAAAAATCAGGCGCAAAAGCGGTTTCTTAAATCCCAGACATAACACACTGACTGCGATCGAGATGGCCGTGATGATGAATAACACCTGTCTTGCAGATTCATTCGCCATCTTTTTATTCTGTTGTCCGATATACTGTGAACAGACAATTGCTCCTCCTGCTGCCAGTGCCGAAAATGCCTGTATCACAAGAATATTGATAGAGTCCACCAGCGATACTGCCGAGATAGCTGCAGATCCAATATTACTTACCATCATCGTATCTGCCGTTCCCATAATTGAATTCAATAACTGTTCCAGAACGACCGGTATCAGAATACCGGCGATCATTTTATTTGAAAACATATGCTGTTGTTTCACTTTTTCTGTCATCACTTTTTCTGCTCCATAATATGAATGATTTCTTTATCCGTCTGCGCCATCCCCTGATTACCGATCTGTGCCATATGACGGATACAGTCTTCCGGTGTCTCTGCACAGATACCGTCACTCACACGAAGCGGCGCATCATGAACGGCCGTCAGCGCACAAAGCAGGGCTGCCGATGATCCTGTTGCAACCTTCATTGCACAGCCGACCTTTCCGCCGTCACAGATCATTCCCGTTACCGTCCCGGACATATTTCGCACCGCATACCCAAGCTGTTCGTCACTGCCTCCCAGCAGGTAAGCAATTCCTACGGATGCAGCCGTTGATGATGCCATGACACAGGAGCACATCGGTGACAGCTTTCCTATATAAGCATTGATATAACGGTTCACCAGGTGAGCAATTGCAAGCGCACGCACCTTTTTCTCCATTGACACTCCCAATGCGTCTG
>CABRLU010000243.1 GCA_902471845.1 uncultured Lachnospiraceae bacterium
CCCATCATCTGCACAGGGCTCGCTCCCAGTGTTCTTGCCAGTCGGCTGATCTTATCCTGCTTTTCTCCGGCCGCATTGATCGTCAACCCAATAATAATCGGCAAAATCATCAAAATCTGCGCGATGATCATAATTGTCACCGTATAATTCAGCCTGAGACTTCCCAAAGGTCCCCGGCGCATAAACAGAATATATACCAAGAGCCCGCAAAGCACCGGCGGTATTCCCATCAACGTGTAGATCAGGCGCATGAATAAATGTTTCAGCGGAAACTGATATTTTGATGTCAAAATACCAAGAAATATCCCCAACACCCCTGCCACGAGCAGGGATGTCAGCGATACTCTCAAAGACAATAAAACAACTTCAAATACCTCGGCATCCAAAGAGAATATAAGCCGAAAAGCTTCTTTGATACCTTCAATAATAATATTCATGTTTACTGCGCATTTGGCGTAAATAACGGCGCACCGTATTTTTCCACACCATATTCGCCAATCAGCGTTTGTGTTTCTTCGGACACAATCCAATTCTGGAATGCTTTTGCGCCTTCGTAGTTAATCGCATCATTTTTCTCCGGATTCACACAAATAACACCGTACTGATTATATAAAACGCCGCTTTCATCTTTCTCGCAGACAATCATCAAATCTTCATCCAGTGCAAGATTCAGCCATGTAGCTCTATCCGATAATGTATAAGCCAGTGTTTCATTGGCCATCTCAAGAACAGCGCCCATGCCCGCGCCAGCTTCCACATACCAGTCGCCACTCGGTTCAATACCACATTTTTCCCAGATGGACAGTTCCTTCTTATGTGTGCCGGAATCATCGCTTCTTGAAATAAAGGTGGATTCCGTGTCACTTAACATCTGAAATGCTTTGATTGCATCGTTTGGCGCTTCCGCATAAATGCCCGCAGGATCATCCTTTGGTCCGATCAAAATAAAATCATTGTACATAACATCTTTTCTTCCATCTTCATCTGCATGTCCCGCCTCAACAAAAGCTTTTTCAGATGCCGGAGAATGAACCAGAAGCACATCCGCTTCACCATTTTCCCCCATCTTCATAGCCTCGCCCGAACCTACAGAAACAACATCCACACTATAACCGGTGGCTTCCTCGAATACAGGAAGAATTTCATCTAATAAACCACTGTCCTTCGTGCTGGTTGTCGTCGCAAGAATCAATGTGCCTTTGCCTTCAGCACTCCCCGTCTCGGCACCTTCTGTCTCTGTACTTTCTGCTGCCGTTGCCTTCGTATCCGCCTCAGTTTCACCTGAACCGCCTGCTGTTTTACCACAAGCACAGAGCACCAGCGTACATATGCACAAAATCACCCATAATTTTTTCATAAATTATCCTCCTCATTTTTATAAAAATTATATATTATTTTTATTCTATCTTATTATATACTACAGTGAAAGTCAATAAAAGTTAATCATTTGACGTTGTTGTTTTTGGGCATTTTGTACTATTGTTTAACGAACATACAGGCCTAACCGTCTCATTATCCCCCTTTCCTGTTTTACGGTATTATGTGATACTCCTGCTTTCGGTTTCCCTGCTCTCCTCCATCTTCGCTCGAACCATTTTGTTTTGTTTTTGATTGCAACAGCTATATTTGTACTGTATAATAATTTCATCAAAATAAAAGAAGATACTTCAATGGTCAGTGACAAAATAAAAAGATCACTCAGTATGCGAATAGTTTATATCTCAACATATACAATAACTGGAAAAGGGAGTTTTAATTATGCCATTAGCACAAACCAAACTTTATACAGAAGCAGACTATTACAATTTGCCGGAAGATGTCCGTGCAGAGTTAATTGAGGGAAACCTGATCTATAACCAGGCGGCGCCCTCCAGAGTTCATCAGACAATACTCATGGAGCTTTCCGGAACTATCCGGAACTATCTCAAATCAAAAGGTGGACCTTGCCGGGTATATCCCGCCCCGTTCGCTGTCAAGCTGAAAGATGACAGGAAAACCATAGTAGAGCCTGACATAAGCGTTATCTGTGACCGGAACAAACTTACAGACCGTGGCTGTACCGGAGCGCCGGACTGGATAATCGAAATTGTCTCTCCCGGTAATTCAAGCCATGACTATGTTCTCAAGCTAAACCTGTACGCAAACGCAGGTGTCCGGGAATACTGGATTGTGGATCCTCGCAAAGAACGTATTTTCGTTTACCATTTGGAGCAGGAGCATTTCGAGATTGAGACGTATACGTTCCATGACTGTATTCCGGTGGGTATCTATCCGGACTTGCAGATTGATTTTGCCAGTCTGGACCTGTAATCATGGAATTTCGCCCCATATTGCATACGCTTTTATATATGGCTTCTTCCACTCATCCGGGCAGCAGCTCGAAAAAGCATACCCTATCGCGCGAAGCCTGACGGAGCGCGCCCATGCGGAGCATCTGACATACGGTGTGCCTGAATGGGTACAGCTTTTCCTCGCTGTCCAGCTTTCGCGACTGCTACGCAATGCAGCATTCGCAATCCGCTCCGCTTCTTGCTCATACACTGTTTCTTCCGTATGTCCGGGCAGCAGCTCGAAAAACACAGCTTTTCCTCGCTGTCCGGCTTTCGCGACTGCTACGCAATGCAGCATTCGCAATCCGCTCCGCTTCTTGCTCA
>CABRLU010000244.1 GCA_902471845.1 uncultured Lachnospiraceae bacterium
TATCGTCAGAATGTGACCCGGACAACGACGACAGCGGCCGAAGCTTTTGCTTTGGGGCAGGGCGTCTGTCAGGACTATGCCCATATGCTGACAGCTATGTGCCTTTATGCCAAAATACCGGCGCGCTATGTCGCCGGTTTTATGTTGGGTGAGGGACATACCCATGCCTGGGTGGAAATATTTTCCGAAGGAAGTTGGTATGGACTGGACCCGACGAATAATCTGATGGTGGACGAAACTTATATTAAACTGGCCCATGGAAGAAATGCGCTGGATTGCAGTGTGCTTCGGGGCGGGTTTAAAGGAAATGTCCGCCAGAATCAGGAAATTTATGTACATGTGGAGGAAGTAGAATGATAGAAACAGTGGTTGCGTCCGCATTGCCTGTAGATGAAATGATGCGGATTGAAAAAAATCGCCTGGAGCCGGACCATCCGGTAGAACGTCCGAAGCGTATTGTCATTGTGACGGGAACCCATGGCGATGAGCTGGAAGGACAGTTTTGTTGTTATGAAATTATCCGGCGGATTAAAGAGCATAAAGAATATTTAAATGGTATCGTGGATGTGTTTCCGGCCCTGAATCCTCTGGGAATTGATACAATAACCCGGGGAATCCCGAAGTTTGACCTGGACATGAATCGGATATTTCCGGGCAATCTGGACGGCAGTCTGGCTGAATACACAGCCTATCAGGTCATTGAAGATATTAAAGGTGCGGATTTGTGTGTGGATATCCATTCCAGCAACATCTTTCTGAGAGAAATCCCGCAGATCCGTATCAATGAAGAGACAGCGGATCGGCTTGTGCCTCTGGCACTGAAAATGAATGTGGATTATATATGGATTCATGCGGCGGCGACGGTACTGGAATCTACGCTGGCCCATAGCCTGAATAAAGCCGGTGTGCCGACACTGGTGGCTGAGATGGGTGTCGGCATGCGGATTACCAAGGATTATGGATATCAGCTGACCAATGGTATTTTCAACGTGATGAAACATCTGGGAATCTGGACCGGACCGGTAGATGCCGTACGCCATCCGATTGTTTCAACCGACGGAAAGGTTGCTTTTATGAATGCGGAGGCTTCCGGTGTTTTTGTACCTTGTGTGAATCATTCCAATAAGGTCAAAGCCGGAGAACATATCGGAGATATTATCAGTCCGGTGACCGGAGAGGTCATTCACAGTGTGGATTCCCCGGTGGACGGTCTGGTCTTTACACTTCGTGAGTACCCGATCGTCTATGAAGGCTCATTGCTGGCACGAATTCTTGGAGGTGTGGACTGATGCAGAAAGAAACATTATTTCATTTAAAATCCCCTTATAGAGATGATCTGAGGATTCAGGGTTATCGTTTTGGCAAGGGGGAAAAGGCGGCCTGTATCGTCGGTGCTCTCCGGGGAAATGAGGTACAGCAGCTCTATGTATGTTCTCAGATCATAAAAACTCTGACGGAGCTTGAACGGCGAGGCCATATCGTTCGGGATAAAGAGATTCTGGTCATCCCATCGGTCAACAGCGCCTCCTTAAATATCGGAAGTCGTTTCTGGGCGCTGGATAAAACGGATATCAACCGAATGTTTCCGGGCTATAGTCTGGGTGAAACAACTCAGCGGATTGCCGCCGGACTTTTTGAAAATATCAAAGGTTACAGCTATGGCATTCAGTTTCCAAGTTTTTATATGCAGGGCGATTTTATACCCCATGTCCGAATGATGGATACGGGTTATCAGAATCCAAGTCTGGCCAATCTTTTTGGCCTGCCATATGTGGTCATCCGCTCTCCGAAGCCTTATGATACGACCACACTGAACTACAACTGGCAGATTTGGGAGACCAGTGCTTTTTCAGTTTACACTTCGGCAACCGACCGGATCGACGAGGCATCTGCCAAACAGGCCGTGGCTTCCGTGATGCGCTTTTTAAGCCGTATGGGTATTATCAAATATCATGGACACAGCGGATATATTGCCAGTGTCATTTATGAAAAGGATTTGATGCCGGTCAAAACGAAGGAAGCCGGAATCTTCCGGCGGTTAAAACATGAGGGCGATGATGTTCGTTTTGGTGAAATTGTGGCTGAGATCATCGACCCATATGAAGGTTATGTCAAGATGCAGATCATATCGCCGACAGATGGCGTTATCTTCTTTGCCCATAATGAGCCACTGGTCATGGAAAATACGGTTGTATTTAAAATCATAAAGAAAATGTACAATTAATGGCAAAAGCCCATGTCTTTTCAAAAGCTTGAAACGCTTTTTTAAAGACATGGGCTTTTTTTGTATAAGCAACTGTTATGATTAAATGACAGATTTGAAATCCGGTACCTGCTTGAGCAACGGCAGCAGGATGGTGGAAATGATCAGGCCGGAAAGTCCTTGAATAAGGTTGGCCGGAACACTGGCGAAAGCGCCGCTGCCATACATAAAATATTCAAAAAAGCAGTATCCGGCAGCCACGATCACTGTGGAAAAGCAACCGGTGATAATACCTTTGACAATGATGTGATTCACTTTGCCGAGCAGTTTATGATAAACAAAGTAGCATACAACAGCGATAACTGCTTTGACAAAAAACGTGATTGGCACATAAACCATGTATCCGGCCAGCAGGTCTGCCAGCGCGGAACCGAGACCGGCAGCC
>CABRLU010000245.1 GCA_902471845.1 uncultured Lachnospiraceae bacterium
TGTCTGGAATTTGTCAGGATAATTTTCCGTATCCCAAGGCGAATCATCTTCGGGTTAAAGTGTCAAGTAACTTTTTCTGCGGATTCTATTATGGATATTGATGACATTGCTTTATCTGATTTCGCGGTGAATTTGAATGAGCTTTATGAGACCCTGAGCGGATCGGTAAGACTGGAAGAACCATATAGTATGCACTGTTTTTTAGAATTTACGGCTGTGACAGGCGGACATATTCGCATTAAAGGCTATATTCATAATAAAATGGGTGTTGGATATGGACATGAACTGACATTTGAAAATGAAGTAGATCAGACCTATCTTGGAGGTTTTGCAAAAACACTGTTTGCCGATTACGGTAAATATGCTGAGTGATCAAATGGTATGGAAGGCAGAAGTATGAATAAACAGGAGATGGCAGAAGATAATTAATATATTTCAAAATTATGGGGCATAGGATAAAAAAGTCTGACAGATTATGGAACTGTTTTACTTCATTTTCACAAGCGGGATTGATATAATCATCTAAATTCTTTACCCGAAATGGATTGCCGGATTTCAGAGCGGTGGGAGCATGAAAGTTCATCAGTAAAATGGTAGTAGGGAAAATACAAATGAGAAGATATGCATACTTAAAAGAACCGATAAAAACAAACAAGAAAGATTACATATATAAAATCATGCTGTATCAGACGAAAAAAGATGGAGTATATCTGTTTATGTATTGCCAAAAGGATGCCGTTCAATGTTCATTTGACTATTGGTATAAAACGGTTGAAGATGTCTATGAGGATTGGAATGATCTTGTGAATGAAAAAGGCTGGATTCCTATAGATGATCCGCTGCCTTATTGCCAGCACGATGCTTTTTTACCGATAAGAGTAAAAGGGCGTGATATCGGTGAACCCCAGTGGGGAAAATTGGAAATTCTTGAAAATGGCAAATGGAAAGAATACATTCCTGATCAGTGGCGTCCGTAATTGTTTCAGATACGGAATGGTTTAATTTGACAGCAAAAAACAGCTGTGATGTTACTACTCGTAAGATTCGCAGAAAATTGATTTTCACTAAATGTATGATAAAATGAGGATGAGGAATACATTTTATTATTTTATATTGCATTTTAGCAGAAGAGTGAAGGAGGTAATTTTATGAACAGGACGCTGAGAATGTGGATGATCTGGGTTATGGCAGCTACTGCGCCTTTCTTTATTTTTCCGTCGGAGGCCGCTGTTTGGGACGGTCCCCGGTCTCATCCTGCCGCTCAAAAGGTGGAGGATGCTTATGTGTATATAAAATATGTGGATATTCACGGACGCGATATTTACGCGACACAGACAATCAAGGGCGTATCCGGTGATTATGCCAATGGAAATGATTATATCCGCAATATCACAACGTATCGTTTTGTGCGGACGGAACCGGGACGAATTCAATTTGACGCAAAACGCAGGGGAACGATTAAAATCGTTTATGAAAAAGAACAAAAAGGCGCAAGGTAATAAAGTGAATGGGAGGCCGCTCTTCGGAGCGGTTTTCTTTTGTAAAAAAGAGGGTACAGGAAATATTTCTTTTATCTGCAGCCGGCACACTGATTGATAAAAATCAATATTGACTGTCTATATAAAAACTTCTATAATGATACATAAGCATTAACAGGTCTGTGGTTGAAAGTCGATGCCAGTCGCAGGCAAAGCGATCCACGTAAGGTGTTTAAAAGAATACTGAGCATGGTGCGGCTTAGAAGTAAGTCCTGCCGAGGAAATCGAGAGGGTTAGTAGTGAGAGGCAAGTGCCGGGTAGCGAACACTCCAGCAGGCGGGTGTGGGGTCAAAAACCAGGTCAGCTGTTTGTGCTTTCCAATTGAATGTAAAGGCGATGAGCAAAAGAAGTATTCTTACTTCATGTCTGAAGAGAGGGCGGGGCGATGGGAGCCGTCTGTCATGAGTTTGAGGAAATGCATTTGTGAGCTGGAGAGGGGAAGGAATCAGATTCTTGTATCTTCTTCCGTGAATGTGCGTTAATGTATGGACGGCTTTTCAGCCGGCAGAGTGGAATTGCGGGCCACCGTCTCTGTGAGGCGGCGGTCTTTTGATTTGTATGAGTGAATGAGATTTGGAGGAATGAAGATGGAAGAAATCAAGGTGTATAATACGCTGACAGGAGAGAAAACGGTATTCCGGCCGCTGGTGCCGGGGGAAGTCAAGATTTATGTCTGCGGCGTCACACCGTACAATCACCCCCATATCGGGAATGCCCGTCCGGCGGTGACCTGGGATGTGATCTGCCGCTATCTGAAGCATATCGGCTATAAAGTAGAGTTTGTGCAGAATTTTACTGATGTAGATGATAAGATTATCAAAAAGGCAAATGCCGAGGGGTCTGACTGGAAAACGATTTCCGACAGGTATATTGATGCTTATTTCCAAGTGATGGACGCCATGCATGTGCGGCGGGCGGATGTGTATCCCCGAGTGTCCGACCATATGCAGGATATCATCGACATGGTGCAGGGGCTGATTGATAAGGGCCATGCCTATGTACTGGGAAATGATGTTTATTATGATATTTCTACTTTTGAGCATTACGGGGCGTTATCCGGACGCAAGATTGATGACATGCTGGCAGGCGCACGTATCGAGGTCAATGA
>CABRLU010000246.1 GCA_902471845.1 uncultured Lachnospiraceae bacterium
TACACACCGGGCCGCCGTTCAAAAGCAGTAAAGTCGGTAAAGTTCGATATATGGGGCAGCCGGATGACCGCCACATCCAGGCCACCGGTCATTTCTTCCGACAGCAGATGTTCCGACAGACTGTCCTCATCATCAATATCGATTTTTTCCATCGGTACCACGCCCACCACAGGGATATGCACCAACTCCTCGATCATCTGAACCCCCGGCTTTAAAATCTCCGGGTCTCCGCGAAATTTGTTGATAATGAGTCCCTGTATCCGTGCCTGTTCTTCCGCTTCCAGCAATTTAACGGTTCCGTACAGGGATGCAAACACGCCGCCCCGGTCAATATCTCCGACAAGAAGCACAGGCGCATCCACCATTTTTGCCAGTCCCATATTTACGATATCATTTTCCTTTAGATTAATCTCCGCCGGACTTCCGGCGCCTTCAATAACAATAATATCATAGGCTTCGGAAAGCCGTCCAAAGGCCGCCATAATATCCGGAATCAGCTCAGTCTTATGTTTAAAATAATCCATAGCCTTCATCTGTCCCCGAACCCGGCCATTGACGATCACCTGGGAACCGGTATGGCTTGTCGGTTTTAAAAGAATGGGATTCATATCTGCCGTCGGCTCCACTCCGGCCGCCTCTGCCTGTACGACCTGAGCCCGTCCCATCTCCAGCCCGTCTTTTGTGATGTAAGAATTCAGCGCCATATTCTGAGATTTAAAAGGCGCCACCCGGTAGCCATCCTGAGCAAATACCCGGCATAATCCGGCAGTGATAAAGCTTTTTCCCGAATTGGACATGGTTCCCTGAACCATAATAACCTTTGCTTTCATATCTCTAATTCCAGTTCTACCGGGCAATGGTCCGAGCCAAAAATCTCCTGATGAATGGACGCACTCTGGAGTTTATCTTTTAATATCTCTGAAGTCAGAAAATAATCAATACGCCATCCCGCATTATTCTTTCGCGCATTAAACCGATAGGACCACCAGGAGTATTCTCCCGTCTTATCCGGATAAAAATACCGGAAAGTATCAATAAATCCGGCATTTAACAGCTCTGTCATCTTTGCCCGCTCTTCATCGGAAAAGCCGGCGTTCTTCCGGTTTGTTTTCGGATTTTTCAAATCAATCTCTTCGTGGGCCACATTCATATCGCCGCATACAACTACCGGTTTTGTTTTTTCCAGTTCTTTTAAATAATTACGGAAAGCGTCTTCCCATTCCATCCGGTAAGGCAGTCTGGCAAGACCATCCTTTGAATTCGGCGTATAGACATTGACCAGATAAAAATTATCATACTCTACTGTAATTACCCGGCCTTCCGTATCATGTTCTTCGATACCGAGACCGCATGTTACTGAAAGGGGTTTTACCCGTGTAAAGACAGCAGTTCCGGAGTACCCTTTCCGCTGTGCATAATTCCAGTACTGCTCATATCCCGGCAGTTCCAACGCGATCTGCCCGGCCTGAAGCTTTGTCTCCTGCAGACAAAATACATCCGCATCCAATGTGTTAAATATATCTACAAAGCCTTTGCCGACGACGGCACGCAGTCCATTCACATTCCATGAAATCAACTTCATCTCAGCCACTCTCCAATCTTTTCTATCAGCACTTTATTCGCTTCGTGGGTGTTTATCCCGATTCGATAAAAATTCTCATTTAAGTTCACATAATCATCACAGCAGCGAATCATGATTCCCTGCCGGAGCAGCCAGTCTCCCAACGGTTCTTTGGTGCCGCACGGCGCTTCAAACAGCAGGTAATTGGCCTGACCAGAAACCGCCTTCAGACCCAACCGCATCAGTTCTTCATAAAGCCATTCCCGCTCTGTTTCCACGTAAGCAAGCACTTTACTTTCATAATCCGCCGAGCGTAACGCCTCAAGTCCGGCCGCCTCCGCCACACAATTCACATTCCAGTCACAGCCGAATTTATCAATCCCGTCGCCGAGACCTTCCTCACCACACAATAAATAACCCAGACGCAGTCCGGCAATACCGAACATTTTTGTAAAAGATTTTATGATGAGCAGTTTTGGATGGGCTGCCAGCTCCTCGATGAGAGAATACCTCTCTCCCTGACGGACAAACTCCAGAAAACACTCATCCACCACCATCCATGTATCCGTCGCTTCGCACCGCTTCAACACCGTCATAAGGGAATCCTTTGACATGAGAAGTCCGGTGGGATTATTCGGATTACACAGAAATATCATATCGGTTTCCGGATAAATCTGTCCGCATATATCCGCCTTTACCTGAAAATCTTCATGATTTATCTCATAATACTCTATCTGAGCGTCGACACACCGAAGGGCCGCTTCATATTCGGCAAAGGTCGGCGCCAGCAC
This sequence comes from uncultured Lachnospiraceae bacterium, assembly GCA_902471845.1. Taxonomy (GTDB): domain Bacteria; phylum Bacillota; class Clostridia; order Lachnospirales; family Lachnospiraceae; genus Frisingicoccus. The sequence goes on from CABRLU010000246.1 coordinate 2,353, forward strand.
AAGGGCCCGTTTCGGCCGGAGGGCAAAGACGGTCCGAAAAATCAAATCCGACGCCCCGTTTCCCACACAGATATTTTCTACCGGCAGACCGTATTTTATATTCAGTGCTTCCTTTAAATTTCTCTTGCTGTCATCCGGATACCATTCAGCCCTGGAGAGACTTTCTTCCATCGCACGCCGGATATTTCCAGGAATTCCGAGTGGTGTCACATTAACTGAAAAATCAATCATATCTTCTTTCCTTTTATCTGCAGCTGCTGCGCCATCCCGAC
>CABRLU010000247.1 GCA_902471845.1 uncultured Lachnospiraceae bacterium
ATGTGATTCTCATTACTTGACTTGCCATAAAAAAAGTCGCCTCCTTTTCGCACTTTTACATTCAGTACGACAAGCGGTGACTGTACATCTTCCCGTGTGTGTCTTCTTCTCTCTACGCACACGTCATCTCTGTTCCTCACAGATGGTTCTACATTGTACAGTGACTTGTCGCCAGTTTTTCTAACTTGACATTCGCTCCACGGAACACCTGCATGGCCTGCAGCAACCTCACGCTTCATAGCTATCAATGTCACAACATTCGTTATTATACATGATTTGCCAGTAATATGCAAGTTTTTTTTTGCATTTTTATAAAAACACCAGAGGCCAACTTTTTCGACAGCAAAAGTTTTGCCTCTGGTATAATTATTTCTTATCAGTCTTCGATATGTACAATAGCTTTAGCCAGTTCTTTCTTGCCCGGCATGTTGCTCTGTCTGGAAATAACAACTCTCTGAGCCTGCGGGCTGCCTGCACCGTGGAGGGATTCCGTCAGATAACCAACGGCTGCTGTTCCCATGGTCAGGTTTTCGATCAGACGCATAATCTTAAAGCGATTTTCAATCGGCGTTGTAGATGTTCCGGCAAAATATTTCTTAATATAAGCGCCGGCTACCGGATGATTGATATCCTTTTCCGACGGAAGGGTTACCATCAGACCGCCGGCAATATCCTGCGCCAGACGTGCGATTTCGTATGGGAAGCGAGTCACATTCTGTTTACATACGTTAGCCAGCATCAGGTCGATCAGATAATTGCCGGAGGCTGTCTCCGTACCTTCGGATGAACAGGCAATACCGCAGCAGTACAATGTTTCATTCAAATGGGTCATTTCAATTAATTTATCTTTAATATGGGAAGCTTTCTCTGCGCCATTATACTCAGCAGCAAGAGCTGTTGCACCGATCAGCACATCGCCGACACCGACTTTACATCCGCCGTAGCTCTGTCTGTGATATCCGGCAAAACGTTCAACAAGCATGCCGGCAAATTCGGTTTCACCATTTAAGAAAATACGGTCATTCGGAACAAATACATTATCAAATACGGTCAATGCTTCCATACCGCCGTAAACGTCATTACCTACATCCAATGTGGTATTTTCTGTCTTTCTTGTATCACAACTCTGACGTCCAACGACCATGACCAGTCCCTCAGAATCCAGCGGCACTGCAAAAGATACGGCGTAATCTTTATCATCCGGCCCCATAGCAACCGTCGGCATAACGAGAACTTCATGGGAATTGACAATACCTGTCTGATGAGCCTTTGCACCACGGACAACGATACCGTCCGGACGACGTTCAACGACATGCAGGTACAAATCCGGATCCGCCTGTTTGGAAGGTGCAAGACTCCGGTCACCCTTCGTATCTGTCATAGCGCCATCGACAACCAGGTCATTTTCCTGAACATACGCAGCAAATTTCCTGAAATTCTCATGATAATTTGTTCCGCACTTCTGGTCTACCTCATAGGTCGTGCTGTATACGGCGTTAAAAGCATCCATACCAACGCAACGCTGGAAACAGGCTGCTGTCTTCTGTCCAAGCAGACGCTGCATCTTCACTTTCTTTACCAGATCATCGGCACTCTGGTGAATGTGTGTAAAACGGTTGATTTTTTCACCTGTAATATTGGATGTTGCTGTCATCAGATCCTCATATTCCGGCATATGGGCCAGATCATAAGTTGCTTTGATGGAATTGATGGATGGCTGAAGAATCGGATTGCCGACAGCCGTTTCGATTTCCTCACCAAAAAGGAAAATCCGCATTTTCATTTTCTTTAAACTTTCTTCGTACTCTTTGCCTGTCATTAAAGCCATAGTTACATCTCCTTTTTTATTTTAGCTTTCACTGCTGTTTTTGTCATCAATTTAACTAATAGCAATTTCCGTGCCAACTTAAAAATCAATCATAAATCCAATAAAATAAGGAACTGACGGTGTAAAATCAACTTTCTCCGTCAATTCCTCTGATTTTCTTCTCAATTATGAGATTTACCTCATCTTTGCATTTCTCATTTCTGAGACTTTTCTTATATTTGAGATTTTTCCTTGTTAAACTCCTGTTCATCCGATAAATATTTTTGTTCAAGATATCTTTTTCTCCTGGAAAGCGTCTTTACATTTACCCCCAACTTGTCCGCGGCCTTCTCCAGTGTCTTATACTCCCCATAATATTCATGGATATATTGCAATTCAATCTGTTCCAGTATCTCTTTCAAGTTCACAGCTCCGATTTCAGGACGTTCAAAAGCAAATCTCGATTCCTCTTTCTTAATATCCGCCACAGAAATGATATCTTCATCACTCAAGATCACCATTTTCTCAATGGTATTTTTAAGTTCTCTGACATTGCCCGGCCAGTCGTAATCTTCAAGCATTTTATAGGAATAGGCGCTGAGACTTTTATTTGTTTTGAACTTATCATTAAACCGCTTCAAAAAAAGATTGGCCAGTGGAACAATATCCTGCCTTCGTTCCCGGAGCGGCGGAATCTCAATATTGACCACATTCAAACGATAGTAGAGGTCGGCCCGGAATTCATTCTGTTCGACCATCTGCATCAAATTTCTGTTCGTTGCGGCAATCACCCGTACATCGACTTTTTT
>CABRLU010000248.1 GCA_902471845.1 uncultured Lachnospiraceae bacterium
GCAGTAGTTCTGGCGGTAATACCGCCACTGATTCTCGGCGGAGGCTGGAATGACTGGATTCTGCGTGCCTGCAGCTTTCTTGTTATTTCCTGTCCATGTGCCCTTGTCATCTCGGTTCCTCTTGGCTTTTTCGGCGGTATCGGAGCGGCGTCGAGAGTTGGTGTTCTTGTCAAGGGAAGCAACTATCTGGAAGCTCTGGCCCGGATGGAAACCATTGTCTTTGATAAAACAGGTACTCTGACGAAGGGTGAATTTACAGTGACAGGTATTTATCCGACAACAGTGACCGAAGAGGAACTTCTGGAGACGGCGGCACTGGCAGAGAGCTATTCGGAGCATCCGATTGCCAATGCAGTGAAAAAAGCTTATTCAAAGACTTTATCTATGGAGCGGGTGGCCGACACGGAGGAAATACCAGGTCATGGTATCCGCACCCGGATTGACGGAAAACTCGTTCTGGCGGGAAATGCCAAGTTGATGAAATCAGAACACATTATTTATGAAACAAATTATGACATCGGAACAGTCATTTATATGGCTGTGGATGGGAAATATATCGGTTCGATCGTTATTGCTGACCGGGTAAAACCGGAGGCAAAAGAGGCTATTGAAGCCCTGAAAGCCAGCGGTGTCCGCCGGACAGTCATGCTGACCGGGGATAAAGCCGAAGTGGGAGAAGCGGTGGCTAAAGAGCTTGGCATTGATATGGTCTATGCGGACCTGCTTCCGGCAGATAAGGTTTCTAAAGTGGAAGAACTTCTGGAAGGACTTTCCGAAAAAGAAAAGCTGGCCTTTGTCGGCGACGGTATTAACGATGCGCCGGTTTTATCCAGAGCAGATATTGGTATCGCTATGGGAAGCATGGGTTCCGATGCGGCCATCGAAGCAGCAGACATTGTTCTGATGGACGATAATCCGTTAAAGATTGCGTCGGTCATCCGGATTGCCCGGCATACATTGAGAATTGTAACACAAAATATCGTATTTGCTCTGGCAGTAAAAGCAATCATCCTTGTTTTAGGTGCCGTTGGTATTGCCAATATGTGGGCGGCCGTATTCGCCGATGTGGGCGTTGCGGTTATCGCCATCTTAAATTCCATGCGGGTAATGAAAATGAAATAAATTGCAAAGGCCTTGTATTTTTGCAGGGCCTTTGGTAATATTAAGGGTACTGGATAAAATATCATTATCAGAAAGAAAACAGGTGAAAGATATGAGAAAAAAACCAACAGTGTTAATGATTCTCGACGGATATGGTCTGAGAGATAAAGCAGAGGGAAATGCAGCTGTAGAGGCAAACAGCCCGGTACTTGACGGTCTTAAACGAGATTACCCTTTTGTTAAAGGCTATGCCAGCGGCATGGCCGTAGGTCTGCCGGAGGGCCAGATGGGGAATTCAGAAGTAGGACATTTGAACATCGGCGCAGGCCGTATTGTTTATCAGGAACTGACCCGGATCACCAAGGAGATTCAGGACGGAGATTTCTTTAAGAATGAAGCCCTCTTAGCCGCAGTGAAAAACTGTCAGGAAAATGATTCGGCCCTTCATTTGTATGGTCTGCTGTCCGACGGCGGCGTTCACAGCCATAATACCCATCTCTATGGTCTTTTGGAACTGGCAAAACGGGAAGGACTTAAAAAGGTTTATGTTCACTGTTTCCTGGATGGACGTGACACTCCTCCGGCTTCCGGAAAAGACTATGTGGCAGAACTTGCAGAGAAAATGAAAGAAATCGGCGTCGGTGAGATCGCATCCGTTTCCGGACGTTATTATGCGATGGACAGAGATAACCGTTGGGAACGGGTACAGAAGGCTTATGACGCGATTCGCCGCGGTGTCGGTGAGATTGCAGATGACGCTGTGCAGGCGGTTGCCGATTCCTATGCAAAGGAAGTTACCGATGAATTTATGGTTCCGACAGTCATTGTGAAAAATGGCGCGCCGGTGGCCAGTGTCAATGACAAAGATTCTATTATCTTTTTTAATTTCCGTCCGGACCGGGCGAGAGAATTGACCCGCGCCTTCTGCAGCGACGATTTTAACGGCTTTGACCGGGGAGAACGGGCAGATGTGGTCTATGTCTGCTTTACCGAATATGATGTGACGATTCCGAATAAACTCGTTGCCTTTCATAAGGTTTCTATTGATGAAACCTTTGGCGAATACCTGGCAGAACACGGTATGACTCAGGCCCGTATTGCCGAAACGGAAAAATATGCCCATGTGACATTTTTCTTTAACGGTGGTGTGGAAGCGCCGAATCCTGGCGAAGACCGGATTCTTGTCAATTCTCCGAAGGTGGCGACCTACGATCTTCAGCCGGAGATGAGCGCCTATGAAGTGTGTGACCGTCTTGTGGAAGCCATTCATTCCGGCAAATATGACGTCATCATTATTAACTTTGCTAATCCGGATATGGTTGGACATACAGGTATCATGGACGCTGTTGTTAAGGCAATAGAGACTGTTGATGAGTGTGTAGGCAAGGTAGTAGAGGCTGTTAAGGAAGTTGATGGTGTAATGTTTATCTGTGCTGACCATGGTAATGCTGAAAAGCTTATTGATGACAATGGCGAACCATATACAGCACA
>CABRLU010000249.1 GCA_902471845.1 uncultured Lachnospiraceae bacterium
GGATGATACCGGGCGGCTCACTACTATGATATATCATTGAAAATCACTGCATTTACGGTTAAAGAACGCAACATAACAGAAAACAATGATTAGGAAGGAGAAATCCCTATGTTTAATGAAAATCCGAAAGAGGAAACGGTCATTGCTATGAGAAACCGCGAAATTCGCCTGAACCGTGAAGGTGAATACTGGACTGATGAAGAAAAGGAACAACTAAGAACTATGTTTGAAGCTGGCTTCGGCATCACAAAGATTGCCTATGTTTTATGCCGCACGGAGCCTGCCGTTTATCAGCAAATTGAAAGTATGGACTTATACAACCGCAAGGCAAATCCTCAGCGGCGGAGGTCTGCTGCAAAGCCCCGTGGATGCTTATGTGAGAACTGCCTGTGTGATTCGTCCTTTTGTCCCCGCTGTTTGAAGGAGCAGGATAGTGAGGAGGCTGTAGCGAATGTTTGAAGAATATGCCGACATCTTGACGGTAGAGGAGTGCTGTGAGGCTCTGCGGGTGGGTTACAACGCAATATACGAACTGCTCAACAGTGGGAAACTCAGAGGGTATCGCAATGGACGCGTCTGGCGGATTCCCAAAGCAGCACTGAAAGACTATATCATTGAAAATGCTAAATTGAAATAAAAATAAGTGCTTCTGTTTGTATAACAGAAGCACTTTATTTTGTTGAGTCAATACCCAAGAGCCAATCAGTAGAAACATTGAGTACATCCGCAATAATTGGCAGTTCAAAGTCAGGAACAAGACGCTTTCCACTTTCAATACGGCTTATTGCCATTTGACCCATTTGAAGCCCCGCAAGTTGCAATTTGGCAGCAAGCTGGTCTTGCGTCATTTTTGCGGTTGACCGGGCAAGTTTGATTCGTTCACCCGAAATATTGCACCTTCCATCTAAAGTGTATAACCGAATCGTCCTCACCCCTCAACAATCATCTTTTGCATAATCTGCGTTGACAATACCACAAAAAAGCAGTATCTTTATAAAAAAGATGATTAAAAAGAGAGACGATAGAAAAGAGGAGGGAAAATATAATGAAATGCAAATTTTGCGGAGCGGAAAATACTGATGATGCAAAATTCTGTATACAGTGCGGAAAGGAGATTCCAGTAGAAGAAGCACAAAAGAGAAAAGAGGCTAACGGCGGTTCCAATGTCATTTATTGTAGCCAGTGCGGAGAAAAGAACTTTGTTTCATCGGATTTTTGCCATGCTTGTGGAGCCAATTTATGGAAAGACGATGGGACTCCAAATAGTGGTGAAAAAGAAAACGTCAAAGAACTTATACATGAGGCAGCAGCTATTCCTCAAATGCTCCTAAAAATGCTCCTAAACGAAAAAGAGCAGGATAGGAATGATACTGTTTGCCCGTTCTGCGGTGCATCGGATTGCACTGTAACGCAGAAAACCAATGCAACAGTAACAAGCAAATTCGGCTTTGGCTCAGGTTGTTGCGGGATGCTGTTACTGGGGTGGCCTGGTTTGCTCTGTGGCCTCTGCGGCAGCAATACTAAGACCGACTTAGCGAGTGAGACATGGTGGGCGTGTAAAAGTTGCGGAAAGCTACACATATCAACACCGGATGCCATTAAAAAGTGGGAAGAAGCTCTTTTGGGGATGTGGGGAAATGTAATTTTCGCGGGCATTTTCTATGCGATTGTCAGATGGCTCTTTGGGTCTGGCTTTTTGTCTCTGATAGCATTTTGGGTAGGCGTTTATATGCCATTTGAGGAAATGCGCGAGATTCATCAAAACCTTAAGAATGAGTTTGGCGCTTCAATAATCCAATTCCTAAACCCAGCACAAAAAAAGGGCGCATTATTGTCGTTTATCTTTCTTGTAATAGCAACTATTGCATCTGAACTGCTTCTCTCATCAATCTGGGAGTATTGGTTAAATAATTGAGATATGAGTAGTCATTTCTATCAAGTGTGCTTTAGCATTGGTAAAGTGGCAGGATGTCACCAGAGGGCGGACCGGAGTTTTTTTATAAATGGGAAACAATTCCCGGTTTGCGCTCGGTGTACAGGTGTACTCCTTGGGAAGTGTATTGCCATTGCTTTATTTCATTCTGTATCACTTTCTAATTTTACATTAACCAGTTTTTGCCTAATCATGTTTCTGGACTGGCTACTTCAATATCTTGGAATTAAGGAATCAACCAATGTCAGAAGATTGGTAACGGGAACGCTGTGTGGGTATGCGTTACTCACGCTTTTTCTTCGGATCATGTTATGGTTGAAATATACAATTCTGTAAAGAGAGGGATCTATTATGTTTTGCTCAAAGTGCGGAAAAGAACTTCCGGATAATAGCAGATTTTGTACAGGCTGTGGTGCCAAGGTCAATACAGACCCTGTTCAAGTTCCTCCTGATTCACTGAAACAGGAGCCTAAACCGGATAACACCAATGCCAATATTGACAGTTCTTCAACGGAATCTGGTACCCATGCGATAGAAGATGTAAAAAGTGATAAAAACGAGACTCACAAAAAGAAAAACAGACTCTTATTGATAGGCGGTATTATCACTTTTTACATCTTCTA
>CABRLU010000250.1 GCA_902471845.1 uncultured Lachnospiraceae bacterium
TAATAGTAAAGCGCTCTGAGAGAGGCATACATCGCGGGGTGGAGCAGTCCGGTAGCTCGTCGGGCTCATAACCCGACGATTGACGGATAAAATTCGTTTTTCATGTTCACATTACAGCACATCATATTTGCATAGCGTTCCGAGGCTTCTTTCAAAAATCAATATATCGCGGGGTGGAGCAGTCCGGTAGCTCGTTGGGCTCATAACCCAAAGGTCGTCAGTTCAAATCTGGCCCCCGCAACCATAAACCCGCATAGCCGTTGGCTTTGCGGGTTTTTCTGCTTTCCCTTTCTGGAGAGATACGCTTGAAAAATGATTTGTCTGCGACATTCGTCTTTTGCAAGGCTTCTTGTTGGATAATGCAATTTCATATGAACACCTTCTTTCGATTCCTCGTGCTTTCTTAGAGCTTTGACCGCTATTCTGACCGCTATTGCTGAAATACATTGCCATACACCTCCTCCGCGCTATCCGCCTCATACGGGAAATTCTTCATATTGCCATACGTCTGTTGAACTTTTCCATGTTCCGTTTCTTTGTTTCATCCAAGGAATGACCGTACATATTTTCCGTTGTGGATTTCTGCGCGTGTCCTAAAATTTCAGCCAAGGTCGGAATATCGAATTGTAACTCAAATGCTCTGGTAGCAAATGTGTGGCGCAGCGTATGGAATTTTTGATAGGTCACACCGGCCTGCCGCAAAACGTCTTTGTAGAGTTTTCGATAACCATCCGGTTCGTACGGATTTCCGTTGGACTGAAGAAAAACAAAACCGTCTGGCTTATAAAGCCCCCATTCCTTTTGCTGTAATTCAATGTCGTAGAAAGCGGAAATGGCCTGTTCGGACATATGGATTCGCCTTTTTCCGCTTTCGGTTTTAGGCGGACCTAAATAAAGCGCCGTAGATGCGTCCGATTTTGCTCCAATAATCGGAACCTGTGTGTATTCGGAATGGTCTTTTACCCACTTTTTAGATAAACGCTCAAGAATAAACGAAATGTCGAAATAATCCCTATCTGGGCTGAAATCCGGCCAGGAGAGTGCGCATAGCTCACCAATCCGTAATCCTGTGTACAAGTCGATCAGAACCAGCAGGGCATTTTTATCTTCATGCTGTAATGCGGCCAGCTCAATGTTATATTGATCTCGTTTCGTATACACCTGAATTTTGGCTTGAGGAACCTTTGGCGTCTTCAATCCCGCTATAGGGTTGTGTGATAACCAGTGCAGATTGTTAATGGCGAATTCCAGTGCCTCGGATAGCATATTCCTTATGTTTCGCAGCGTTTTAGGGCCTAAGCCACCGGGTTTATTATCCAACCGCCCGGTGACTTCTTTTTTTTTGAAAAAGGTAACAAAATCATCCAACCTGAGTTTTTTCAAGGGGATGCTTCCGAGACGGGAATTAAAAAGATGCCCTTCGATATAGGTATCGTAGTTGACATGGGTGGACGGCCTTATCTCCTGATAATCATAATGCCATTTATGCAGGTAGCTATATAGAGGCATTTGACTTCCATCCACATAAGTGCCCAAATAGATTTTTCCGAGGATAACCTTGAGTTCACCTATACAGTTTTCTTCCGTTTCGCCGTAACAGCTCTTCCGCTCCCCGTTTAAGTAATACTGACCTTCCCAGCGCCCGTCGCTTCGCAGACGGACATGGCCGGATCCGTTTCGAGCCCGTTTCCTTTTGGCATCTTGAGACACCTTTTTCATGTCTCTTGGTTTGCTCATTGTTCAACAATCCTTTCGTATTTGACTGTTGAAGCAATTTGACATCTTATAAGCAGATATGCACTTTTCAAGGTGCGGATTTCCTATCTGCTTATCAGCTTAATACGGAATACTTTAGTCTGTCAAATTTCGTTTGCTTCTTTTTTTCGATAGTGACAGTTGGAAAAATACCATTCCAAAAACAGTGGTCTGGGCACGGTGAGCTTAGATATGCCAGTCCTGACAAATGGGAACCCGGGCTGCTGTGTGATTTTCCGGGTAGTAGATTCGCAAAACCCCAGAAAGTCTATCAGATCCTCCAAGTGCAGATTGTAGGGCATGGCATTAATCTTCTCCGCCATATCGGAGTCTGAACTAATGATCGCTTTGATTTCGTCAATATTTTTCATAGATATATCAGCTCCTTAAAAATGGCTTCCGGTTTTCCTCTTGTCTGGGCTTTTTCGGTCCCACCCATAGGGGATATGCCGCGACGGCTGACAGTCCCATAACTTTGTGCACCGGATGCACAAAGTTATGGGAAGGAACCGCTTCATAACAAAACCGTTACGACCGTCTACAGACGGCGCCGCCAAGCTCCAGCGACAAGTGTCTTCCGGATCGTCGCACCGCTGCTCTGTCGTACAGCGGATTTACCGCTTTCTGCGCGCTCCCCGGATCGTTCCGCGGCATATTACCATGATGCCTTCCGGCATATTTGTCAAGGTTCCAAAGGGACATCTATCTCACCGGCCTCGCCGTCCCTATAAGACGGGCGGCGGCACGATAAGGACTAAAATACATTCTCCGTTCAGATAACGGAT
>CABRLU010000251.1 GCA_902471845.1 uncultured Lachnospiraceae bacterium
ATCATAGCTCACCTGAGCGGCAGCACCATCCATTCGGAATACAGCTTCGGAAATTTCCTGTGCTTGATGGTCATCGAATTCTGTTTTTGATGGTGCTGCTTGTGTAGAAAAGCCCGTCAGGACACTTCCTGTAAGCAGGAGCGCAAGTGCGCCAGTCAAGATTTTCAGTTTCATCGTATTACCTCCTTGAACTTTATGCTTCTAAAAATCAATCACTTTTCCTCCTTTCGTACAGTAGAATACCTTATTGATGTTGAAAGGATATAAAGGCAATGTTGTACCAGTGTTGAACGCAAAAAACTCTGCCCTTCGATGAAAGGGCAGAGCCTTGTTTAGAAATAGATTACAAATTCCATGCCGGTTTTTGATTTCATAGAAGTGAAACAGTATTGAAGCCCCTGCTTATCTAAAATGGTTTTTACGATATACAGCCCCAAGCCGTTGCCGCTGTTTGCCGGATCGCGTGCTCTATTCGGCCTGTAGAACGGTTCAAATATGTGTTGCAGTTCGTCCGGTGACAGCGGAACGCACTCGTTTTGAATTGACAAAACTGATTTTTCCAACTTAACTTTTATGTGCCTTTCAGCTTCTGTATAATTCACGGCGTTTGACAGGATATTCGACAGTGCCTTTTTTAGTTGAATTTCTGGCAAACGCACTGACATATCTTCAATAATCTCTATCTGAAACCGCAGCCCGTTCGTTTCAGCAATCAGGCGGTATGGCTCACACAATTCGCTAACACATTCTGCTAATGAAAAAGTTGTTACAGGAACATCCTCCATCTGCATTTGTAGGCGTGACGCATTGAGAATATCTTTTATCATTTCTGCAAGCTGCTCAGTAATTTCTTTGCATCTCGGCAAATATGATTCATAATCGCTGTACTCTCCAATTTTAAGAATCATGTTTTCCAATGTCGCATTTAACTCTGTAACAGGTGTTTTTAATTCATGGGACGCAGTACGCAGAAAATCAATCTTTTCTTTTTCAACGAGTTGAACTTTATCTTTTTCTTCCTCCAAATTCCGGATTGTCACAAGCAACGATTGATACAAGCTGTTGATGTCATTAGCTAATCCGCCGATTTCGTCTGTGGAGATCACGGTGATCTCGGCGGTACGATCCAACTTTGACATTTGATGGACAGACGTTGAGATAGACAATATCGGGCCCGTTATTCCTTTGGAGAACAAAAACGAAAAAACCAGCGAAATTACCATGCAACAGGCAAATGAAAGCGGAAATGACTTTAGGATTGTCTGCGTTATGAGTTGCGGCATATCCACTTCGGAAAACGCAAGCACATCTTCGTTTGTGACCGTTGTGCTTGTGATAAGGACATTTTCCGATGGAGCAATCATAAAAATCAGTACATGAGCCAAAACGGTGATTAGAAGCATCATTCCGAATGTAAATGCAAATATTTTATAAAATAGCTTTGTTTTCATAGTGATTCTCCATCTCGAATTTGTAGCCAATGCCCTTAACCGTAGTAATGCAATCCAAGCGAAGTTTTTTCCGAATGTTGCGTATGTAGGCGTCTATTGTCCTATCTATTACATCACAGTCATAGCCCCAAACATCGTCCAGTATTTGATTGCGGGACAACACCAAGCCTTTATTTTCAATCAAGACTTTCAGGATTTCGAGTTCTTTCGGGGTAATGTCAATTTTCCCATTTTCATCATGTGCGGTATATCCCGCAAAGTCTACGGTAACATTCCCAAGCCGAATTGTGCTTACAGTAGATTTATTCTCGCTCCTGCGGAGCAAGGCCGTAATTCGTTTTCCTAAAATAAGCATAGAAAACGGTTTAGTTATGTAGTCATCTGCTAGTTCATCAAAACTGTTGGACTGTGTATATTCATCGTCAACGGCCGTAAGCATAACAACAGGGATGTTGCTAATCTTTCTGATCTCATGTAAAATCGTTACACCGGACATTTTGGGTAGCATAATATCTAACACTGCTAAATCAATGCTGTTATCACGAAAAATATTCAGAGCCTCTTCGCCATCAAGAGCAGGAAAAAGAGTATGTCCCGCTGTTTTCAAGTATTCGCAAATAGCTTTGTTTGTTCCTTGGTTATCTTCAACGATCATTATCTGAGCCATAGAAAGCACCTCCTTAAAAAAGTATAAAGCACTCATGTTGTACCAGTATGGAGTTATCTGTTTTTTATCCTCATATCTTTTGGTTTTTCAGCGTCCGTTGGTATCAGCCACATACGGCTGAACTTGAAAGCGCCAGGTATGCGATTTTCTTCGCACAGCTTTTGAACCCGTCGTTCGGAAATGCCCCACTTTTTTGCCGCTTCTGGTGCAGAGATATATTCAAGCATTTTGCTATCCTCCCGTAAAAAATCCTTTGTCATTATTATATACGGTTAGCCGAATGATAGCAATATCGAGATATGAAATATAAAATGTAGGAAGAATGGATATCACATCATTCCGTGTGCAGACTATGAAATATAGAATGTATGTGGGTGATGTTGAATGGCAAAAGTTGAAGACTG
>CABRLU010000252.1 GCA_902471845.1 uncultured Lachnospiraceae bacterium
TGCGCCGCACCCATCAGCATGGGCCGGGGTGAGACTCCCGTGGAGCTGTGCCAGCAGCCGTCCGTTTTCTGTCTCTTTTGATGCAAGAAATGGTTTTGTATTTGAAAGGGTGAACTATATGCAAAACGAAGTAAGAACCGCACCGCAGATGGTGCGTGAATATAAAATCGGGAATACAACTTATGTTGTGAAATCCCATTCCAAACCTGACGCCACGGAGGACGCCGTTTCCAAAGTGAAGCGTCTGATACGGAATGACCTCCGAAAAAATACTGCAAACAAATAGAAAAAGGCAGCAGACAGTTTCCAGGCAGCGCGGTATAATTGAGTTAGGAAAAGCATTGTCTGTTTGACTGTCGGATAAGGAGGTTAAAATGTTACAGTCAAACACCCGCCCTGCCGTGAACAGTTTTCCTTTTACCGTTTTGAGTAGCGATGAAATCACCGCTCTTTACTGTCGGTTATCCCAGGACGACAAACAGGAGGGCGACAGCAACAGCATTATAAATCAGAAGAAAATCCTCAAAAAGTACGCAATGGACAGGGGATACACCAACATCCAGTTTTACATTGATGATGGTATCTCAGGCACGACTTTCAACCGGGCCGGCTTTCAGAGCATGATCGCAGATGTGGAGAGCGGCAAGGTAAAGCGGGTTATCGTCAAGGATATGTCCCGCTTGGGCCGTGACTATCTGCAGGTAGGTATGTACACGGAAATCTTCTTCCCGGAGCATGATGTTCATTTTATCGCAGTCAATGACGGGGTGGACAGCAACCAGGAAGATAACGAGTTTACCCCCTTCCGCAACATCATCAATGAATGGTACGCAAAGGACACCAGCAAGAAAATCCGTGCAGTGAAGCGTTCAAAGGGAATGGCCGGAGAACATATCGGCTCCCATCCTCCTTACGGTTACAGGAAAAATCCTGAAAACAAAAAGGAATGGATCGTAGATGAAGAAGCCGCCGAAGTGGTCCGTGAAATCTTCCGTCTGTGTGTCAGTGGTTATGGTCCTACCCAGATCGCAAATATGCTGACGGAAAGAGAAATCCTCTGCCCCACCTACTACGCATTGGAAAGAGGCGAGAAACCGCGTACCGTACTCCCTCCCCATAAATACGCATGGAACGGCCCGGTTGTCGCAATGATACTGGACCGGGTGGATTACCTGGGGCATACGGTAAACTTTAAGACGCACAACAAGTCTTACAAGTGCCATAAGAAAATCAAGCATACTCCCGATCAGTGGAAGGTCTTTGAAGATACCCATGAGGCCATCATTGACAAGGAAACGTTTGAGATCGTCCAGAAAATCCGGGCCGGGAAAAGACGGCCTACCAGGATGGGGGAAATGCCCATGTTCTCCGGTCTGCTCTACTGTGCAGACTGCGGGAGCAAACTGACCTTCCATCGGAAAGCTGATGAACCGGCAGAAAAACATCATTATGTCTGTGGAAATTACAGGAACAATACTTCCAACTGTACCATGCACTATATCCGTAACGTGGTAGTGGAGCGAATCGTCCTGGAAAACCTGAAAGAAGTCATCCGCTATGTTTCCAACTATGAGGATGAATTTGTGCGGATGGTGATGGATGCCGATGTGCGGCAGAAAAACCGTGAGCTGGCGCAGAAGAAAAAGAAGCTGATTGAGCTGCAGAAGCGTATCGGGGAACTGGATACCATTTTCCAGCGTATCTATGAGGACAACATCGTTGGCAAACTTTCTGACGAGCGGTTTATGAAAATGTCTAAAGGCTATGAGGAAGAACAGCGTACCTTACAGGCCGAGGCGGATACCATTCAGAATGAGCTTCAGCAGGAAGAAAAGAAAAGTGTTGACGTGAAGCGCTTTCTTGCCATCGTAAAGAAATACACAGAACTGACCGAGTTGACGCCTGAAATCCTCCGGGAGTTTGTTGACAAGATTATCGTCCATGCACCCGATAAGAGCAGCGGCAGACGGTTACAGGAAATTGAGATTATCTATAACCATATCGGGGAATTTGACCATTCAAAGGTCACTCTCTGGAAAGGAAATGCGGTATAGCATATCCAATGCCATACCGCATAATCCTAAATCTGAAAAACATCCTTACGAAAACCTTGTTAAAATGGGCATCCGAGGTTTTCTGTCCGTTATTCGAATTCGACAATTACTAATCAATTTTGTTTAGAGATTATTTGTTGTCGTGTTCCTGTTTCTTTTGATTATTTGATTTATCCATATTATCCTGCCTATATGAACTAATGTTATCATTTTGTTATCGGTATTGATAACACTTGCTCTGCAACTGTGGATAATAGCAATATATTCCGCCTCAAATTATAAGCGGTTTTGCTTAGAAAATCAACAGTAAATCCTCTCACTAATTAAAATACTTTTATCTTTCATTATGCCTCTTCTCCTCTATAAAACTGGGATTTATATAATTATCTCTCTAACTTTCCCCATTTTATAGGCTTTCCCGCCTGTCCATTAGTGAAATGATAT
>CABRLU010000253.1 GCA_902471845.1 uncultured Lachnospiraceae bacterium
CAAAAGCAAATTTTCCGGGGCATCAGGCATTGGTCTGTACGCACATGGACGGTCATAATGGCAGCGGCAATATTCATGTCCATATCGTAATCAACAGTTTGCGAAAACTGGATGTGCCTAAGCAGCCTTTTATGGAGCGGCCCATTGACTGCAAGGCAGGGTACCAGCACCATCTGACAAAAGACTACTTGAAACATTTACAGAAATCTCTGATGGATATTTGCATGAGGGAAAACTTGAATCAGATGGATTTGCTTTCCCCCTCTCTCTCGAAAGTTTCGGAGCAGGAATATTACGCTAAACGGCGCGGACAGATCAACCTAGATCTGACCAATCTGGAACTTCTTGGCGATGGGTTTACACCAGTAAAGACGACTTTTGAAACGGAGAAGGAAAAAATCCGAAATGCCATTACCGATGTAGCAAAACGATCTGTATCTTTTATGGACTTCCAAAACCTATTAAAGCTGGAATACGGCATTCTGGTAAAAGACCATCGAGGGCAATTCAGCTATCTTCCGGCAGACAGAGAAAAATTTATCTCGGCCAGAACGCTGGGAACCAGTTTTGACCGTGAGCATCTTTTACTGCTTTTTCAGTGCAACACAGCAGAGAAAGAAAAGCAGCAGTGGCGTGTCGATGATTCTATGGATGCGCTGTACATCAAGTCGAATCTCCGGCTGGTTGTAAATTTGCAGGATTGCGTAAAGGCTCAACAGAACTATGCCTATACCCAGAAAGTCAAAATCTCAAATTTACAGAAGATGGCGCAGACCGTTCTCTATGTACAAGAGCGCGGATATGATTCATACGAAAAACTTTATGAAGCTGCCGAGAGTATTGACCGAAAAATGGCGACGGCTCGAAGTGATGCGAAACTCACGGAAGTCAAGCTGAAAAAGGTCAACGAGCAGATTCATCATTTGGGTCAGTATTTTTCTACAAAATCTGTTTATAGCGAATTTCTGAAAGCATCTAACAAGAAAATTTTTCGGCAAACCTATTTCGATGAAATTGCAAAATACGAGGAAGCACGTCAATTTCTAAAGCGGGATTTCCAAGACGAAAAATTCCCTTCGATGAAAGATCTCCGGGCAGAAAAAGAACTTCTGATGCGCACAAAGGATGCACGGTATGAAACATACCGCTACTTTCAAGAACGCAATGCAGAAATACAGACAATTCTTGCCAATGTGGATAGTATCTTTGAAACGGCAAAAGTGCAGTAGCGTGAACAGCAGCCGCGAGCCAAGAAGCGTAGCTACGATATGAGCCTGTAAATCAGCAGGGTCTTCCACCCCGCACCCCGGAACCCTGCCGGATGCGTAAGCCCACAGGTGGCTTTCACATCCGATAGGGACTTTTGAAAATAAGAAGGAGGTCAATTTTCAAGAACGACAATTTATTTGAAATCGTAAAACTGAATATTACTACTCGACAGGCTGCAGAAGCCTATGGCTTTCAGCCCAACCGCAGCAGCATGATTTGCTGTCCATTCCATACAGACCGTAACCCCAGCATGAAAGTAGATTCCCGGTTTCACTGTTTTGGCTGTGGAGCGGATGGTGATGTAATCGACTTCACCGCAAAACTGTTTCAGCTGTCCTTGCGGAAGGCGGCGGAAAAGCTGGTCGCAGATTTTGGACTTTCGGGGAATCCTGTTTTTCCACTACAGTATCCCAAAATTGTGGAATATAAAAGTCAAAACCCAATCCAAACATTGTACGAGTGCAGCGCGATTCTGGGTGACTGGCGCAAACGATTTGCGCCGAAGTCAGCAGAGGAAGAACTGCATCCCTGCTTTGTTGCCAGCCTGCATTATACTGATTACATCCAATATCTGATAGAGAATCGACATTTTCTCACCGAACATCGGAAGGAGGTTCAACAGATTGCCCAACGAATCCGAAAATACGAGATCGACCATTTCCAACATCCGCAAAATGCTCTCGCAGGCTGAAAAAGGTGGTGTTCAGAACACGATTCAAAACTGTGTGACTGTTTTGCAGAACGACCCAGTTCTTGCAGATTCCATCCGGCTGAATCTGCTGAGTGAACGTATTGATATTGTAAAGCCGATGGGTTGGCAGCGTTCCGGCCCTACGCTGACCGACACCGATATGATGTACATTCTGCGCCGAATGGAAAAATACGGCCTGTACAGCGAAAAACGGGTGTCTGCAGCAATTCGCATTGTTGCCAACGAAAATCATTATCACCCTATCCGGGACTACTTGAATGACTTGAAGTGGGATGGCACAGAGCGGATAAGCCACGCTTTGCATCGCTTTCTCGGTGCGGCAGAAGATGAGCTTACCGCAGAAGCCTTGAAGATTTTTCTGCTTGGAGCGATCAAACGGGTGTTTCATCCCGGCTGCAAGTTTGAAATGATGCTTTGCTTGGTCGGTGGGCAGGGTGCAGGAAAATCCTCTTTCTTCCGGCTGCTTGCTATCAAAGATGAATGGTTCTCGGATGATTTGCGGCGACTG
>CABRLU010000254.1 GCA_902471845.1 uncultured Lachnospiraceae bacterium
GGTCTCGGCATTCCTGCTGAACCGCTCTTCCGATCTTAGATAGAAAGCATAATCTTCTTCTTTTAATCCAAGCTCATTCATTCTCTGAATCAGCTTGTCATAGCTGTCCTCACGCTGACTGCCTCCGATAATCTCCCCAATGCCCGGCACGAGCAGGTCCATCGCCGCAACCGTCTTGTTATCCGGATTCATCTTCATATAAAATGCCTTGATCTCCTTCGGATAATCCGTCACAAATACAGGACGTTTAAAGACTTTTTCTGTCAGATAGCGCTCATGCTCCGTCTGCAGATCTGTTCCCCAGTGAACCTTATATTCAAACTTATCGTTATGTTTTTCTAAAAGCTCTACGGCCTCTGTGTAAGTCACATGGGCAAAATCAGAGCCTGCCACATGTTTCAGACGTTCAATCAGCCCCTTGTCCACAAACTGATTGAAGAAATTCATCTCTTCCGGCGCATTTTCCAGAACATAATTGATGACATATTTCAACATGGCTTCGGCCAGGGCCATATTGTCATCCAGGTCCGCAAAGGCCATCTCCGGCTCGATCATCCAGAACTCTGCCGCATGACGGGTCGTGTTGGAATTTTCTGCACGGAAGGTTGGACCAAAGGTATAAATATTCCGGAAAGCCATCGCAAAGGTCTCTCCGTTCAACTGTCCGCTGACGGTCAGATTCGTTTCTTTACCAAAGAAATCCTTCGAATAATCCACATGACCTTCCTCATCCTTCGGCATATTTTCCGGGTCCAGTGTCGTCACACGGAACATCTCACCGGCTCCTTCACAGTCACTTCCGGTAATCAGTGGCGTATGCACATAAACAAAATCCCGTTCCTGGAAAAATTTATGGATTGCATAGGCAATCAGGGAGCGTACACGGAACACCGCCTGGAAGGTATTCGTCCGTGCCCGCAGATGGGTCATGGTCCGCAGATATTCAAAGCTGTGACGTTTCGGCTGAATCGGATAATCCGGCGTGGAAGCACCTTCCACATAAACACTGTCCGCCTGAATCTCAAACGGCTGTTTTGCCTTCGGTGTCGCGACTAAAGTCCCCTCTACAATAACCGCTGCCCCCACATTCAACTTACAGATCTCCTGAAAATTATCCAGCTGTTCTCCAAAAACAACCTGGAGCGTCTGGAAATAAGTTCCGTCATTAATAACCAAAAATCCAAAAGTCTTGGAATCTCTCAAATTTCGTACCCATCCTCCGATACGAACTTTCTGATCTACATATTCTGAAGAATTTCTGTATAATTCTCTTACAGTTACTAAATCCATTTCGAATACCCCCGTATTATTATCAATCTTCTATATTTTACATTATATTTCGTCTTTCGTAAAGGGGCAACTCTCGGTGCAAATTATCATCTGTAATGGTGGACTTTCCGTAAATTCAGATGTATAATATGCTGGCAATGATTAACGAAAGGAAGGTTTTAATATGGATGAACGTATTAAAGTATTCGCTCATAATCTCATTCACAAATCAATTCAGGTAAAATCCGGGGATAAAGTATATATCGACTATACCGGAGAAAGTACGGAAGCATTGGCACGTCAGCTGATCAAGGAGACCTATGCAGCCGGCGCTATGCCTTTCCCACATTATACAAACCCGAGAGTCCAGCGTGAAATGCTGCTCCACTGCAATGAAGAACAGCTTCGCCTGATGGCCCAGGTGGCTGCTGCAGAAATGGCTCAGATGGACTGTTATCTTGCTATCCGCGGTGCCGATAACATCTCCGAAAATTCAGATGTTCCGGCTGAAAATCTGGCCCTCTATGAACGGCTTTACAGCACACCGGTTCACCATGAAATCCGTGTACCGAAGCTGCGCTGGTGCGTTATGCGCTATCCAAACAACTCGATGGCTCAGCTCAATAATCAGAGCCTGGAAGCGTTTGAGGACTTTTATTTTGACGTCTGCTGCCTCGACTATGAAAAAATGGGCGAAGCCATGACGCCGCTCATCAATCTGATGAACAAAACCGATAAGGTACGCATCGAAGGTCCGGGGACCGATCTGACCTTCTCCATCAAAGGTATTCCGGCCATCAAATGCTCCGGCAACATGAATATCCCTGACGGCGAAGTCTACACCGCTCCGGTCAGAGACTCCATCAACGGTACACTGACCTACAATACACCGGCTGTTTTTCAGGGCTTTACCTTTGAAAATATTTCCTTCACCTTTGAGAATGGAAAAATTGTCAAAGCCACAGCCAACGACACCACCCGAATCAATCAGGTACTTGACACTGACGACGGCGCCCGTTATGTGGGCGAGTTTGCCCTCGGCGTCAACCCATACATCCTGAACCCGATGAAAGACACCCTTTTTGATGAAAAGATCATGGGTTCCTTCCATTTTACACCGGGTAACTGCTACGACGATGCGCCAAATGGCAATCACTCGGCAATTCACTGGGATTTAGTATGTATCCAGAGACCGGAATACGGCGGCGGCCG
>CABRLU010000255.1 GCA_902471845.1 uncultured Lachnospiraceae bacterium
TAGTCTCTTCCTGCGTATTAATCTTCTCCTGCATCCGGTCGATCATCAGCTTCACCGTGTTCCGATCCATCTCCAGCAGCTCTTTTGAAAATATCTCCATAAGGCCCTCCACATTCCGGCACAACGCATAGACATCTTCGTACAGAGCCTTAAACTCCGGATATTCCTCAATCAATCGAAGGATCACCTCCGGCTCATCCCGGCAGAAGAATGTCAGCCATGCCTCTAACCTGTTATGTATCTTCTCTCCTTCATTGTGCTGTTTTTTCTTAAAGATGTCAAGAGCTATGTATACAAATTTCTGAGGTATTTTTAGTTTCAATCCGGTGTCTGATGTCTGCTCGAAACAGTGCCGGTAAACTCCCGGGTAGGCATGAAATTCCTCCGGACTGTGTTCAAAAAGAACGATCGTATAAGCGGTACGTATGTCCCTGTAGCTGAACTGTTTCTTACGCTCATCCCGCAGCCGTTTGTACTGGCGCAGAAGGAGATCAGCCGAATAACAGGCGCTCCGCTCCCCCGGAAACAGATAGCCGATCTTCTGTACCTCCACATTGGCGATCCGGCCGTCCTCAAACTCCACGACTATATCCAATACCAGCAGGGAGCTTTCATCCGTCAGCCGGGTGGTATCGTTGGGAAGGACGTTCTTTACCCGGACGGCCGCTCCTAAAACGACGGACAAAAAATCGCTCAGGCGCTGCGGAGCATACTCCGGGCTCATGACTTCTTTGAAAAAACCGTCGTAGAGCATCTTGACGCCCCGGGCCCCGGTACACATATCGATAAACGCCTCCCGTTCCCCTTCTTTCCATGACTGATAAGTTTCTCTTAAACTTTTGTCTCCATCGATTCTTTTTAAGACTTCTTCCCGGCTCTGCAGCATCGGAAAACAGTCCTTTAAGTTCTTTGCCATAGGCATTTCTCCCTTCTCTTTTCGTACTGTCTTTTCATTGTTTCTTTTTCCATCCATTCTTGAATATGTTGCTTTGACCAAAGCTTTGAATAAAAAGATCTCTCTCCGGGATCTTCCACATTCCCGAGAGCAAAGGAATTGATTTCGGCCAGCCGGAGGGACTTTCCGGATATACCCATTTTAACACAGACAATACATAAGGTTCAATTATCATCCGTCGATGAATTTTGACAAAAAAGCTTTACACTAATTTCATCAATCATAAGCTTCACCGTATATTTATCCATGACACAAAAAACACCGGTCCCTTTCCGAAAGTTTTTACTTCGGAAAGAATCCGGTGCTGTCACTCATACCCATTCGAACATACATTAACGCGCGAAGCTTGTCGGAGCGCGCCCATGCGCAGCATTAACATACGGGATACCCGAAGGGTGTACATTATCAGGCGATTTTCCAGCCTTCAGCCCGCTTTTTGGTCTCAACGAAACTGCGATAGCGGCCTTCCTGTTTCATTAATTCCTGATGCGTTCCCTGCTGGACGATTTTTCCATCGTCAACTACAAGAATCTGGTCTGCGTTCTCAATGGTCGCCAGCCGATGGGCAATGGTGATAATCGTCTTACCCCTGGTCAGCTCGGACAGAGCATTTTGAATCAAATGCTCATTTTCCGGGTCAATGCTGGCCGTCGCCTCATCCAGAATAACAACCGAAGCATCTTTTAAGATGGCCCGGGCAATGGAAATCCGCTGTTTTTCACCACCGGAAAGGGTGCCGCCGCCCTCGCCGACAACCGTATCATATCCGTCAGGCAAAGCCATAATAAAATCATGGCAGCAGGCTTTTCTTGCCGCCTCAATCATTTCTGCTTCCGTGGCATCCTCCCGGCCGAAACAAATGTTATTTCGTATTGTATCATGAAAGAGATAGACATTCTGGAATACCATGGATATATGACTTAACAGGCTGTCGCAGGTGAATTCTCTCACGTCGTGGCCGCCGACCAGCACCCGTCCCCTTTCCACGTCGTAAAAGCGGGCAATCAGATTACAAATGGTTGTCTTACCGCTGCCGGATGGCCCCACAATGGCCGTGGACGTCTGCTCCGGAATTTTAAAACTCATATTCCTTAAAACTTTTCGGGAATCATAACCAAAGGTGACATGCTCAAATTCTATGTCATACCTGTCCAGAGGAATATCCCGGCCGTCCTTATCAATATAATGTCCTTCCCTCAATGCATCCAACTGGTCCATGGCATTGTTGATGACACCAAGCACATGGGCGCTGTCACTGACAGGCTCCAGTCCGGCAAAAATGCCAAAGGAGAAAAAGCAGAACATCAGCATCATCGGCAATGTCATTTCACCGATCATTCCAAGATAACAGGAAGCTCCCGCCAAAGCCACGGAGGACGTCTTTAACGCCAGCAGATGAAGACAATTGGCCGGTGTATAACCCCACTCGATTTTCAGGCAGATATCCCGGCTGTCCCGGCACGCCTCTGACATGGCCGCCATGGAAGCGCCGCCCTGGCCAAAGGATTTGA
>CABRLU010000256.1 GCA_902471845.1 uncultured Lachnospiraceae bacterium
TCTGTCTGATGATGGAAACGTATTCTGTGAACCTTCCTATATGCAGCAGGTTATTGAATCTGCCATTTATAATGCACAGGAATGTGATAAGCAGACACTTCGCTGTATCCAGTACATGTTGAAAAATCCACGCAATTTGACTGCCATCTATGAAGCAGATGCACTTTTAGAAGCGGCAGAACAGAAAATATCAATGGATAGTAAACTTCAGCTTGTGCAGAAGTTTTTAAATTCAGATGTATTTTTAGATACTGATGAAGAATTGAATGAGATTATGCATAAGCATATCAAGGAATTTAAGGAAAAAGATGACTTAAAAGATTATGTAAAGAATTTGATTATGGATTACAGGGAACATCCAATACTGAATTTTTCTGTGGATGATGTATGCCGTGCCTTATCAGAAGAATATTTCAGTAATATTATGGAAGAAATTTATTTTCATTATGAAGATTTACGAGAAACTCCAAACAGATATGATATCGCAGGCAACCTATCAATACTTCATATAATCCATATGGCGTTTTATAACGTCAGAGACAAAAAAATGATAGTGTCAAGTGATGTATGAAAAAACTGAGCCAAAAAAACAGGCTCAAATGAACCTTGAAAACTGCAGATATTTATAGTTGAAAGCTCTCCGAGGGCATAGGGCACCGCCCTATGTACCCGCAAGGGACTCGTCCCTTGACCCATTTTCGGGCTTTGCCCGAACTCATCCTCGCCGGAAGGCAGGAAAAGGGCGCACTTGCCCCTTTTCCGTACAGACAGGATAATCCGTGAACCTTATGTCAAGTGACTTTCGCGGCATAAGGGAGCGTTGCTCCATTATTCCACGATTCACCTGACAACGGTTCCGCTCCGTTATGCGGATACCTGATTCTGAAGATTCAGGATCGTCTGTTGTCCGAGGAAAATGAGGAGCTGCCACTTACCGGGCATATTGTCGGCACCTTTCAGCATTTCCACTTCATTCAGGACTTTATATCCGGCATGTTTATGTGGCCGGAGGAAGTTATAATAGGCAACCCAGAGAGCCAGATCATAGTTGGCACCGTCGATGTTATCAAAACCGTTTGTAGGTTTGTAAGAAGCCTTATAGGTACGGTTCAGCCGTTCAATCATCTGTTTGAACGGACGAAATTCTTTGGATACTTCATCGTCGTTGGTAAGTCCAATTACCTGAGTGATTTCAAACTTAAATTTTTCACCAAACTCGTGGAAGAACTGCTGCGCTGCAAGAGGGTAGGCACTATAGCCGTCAGCAATAAAGCGGAAGTTCTTTGGAAGTTCCGTTAAGTGGCGAAAAGCCATTCTCATGGCAAGAATGCAGGGACCGACACCACGGTTGTCAGATACCTGATAACCAATAATGGAGCGTCTGGTAGCATCCATGATGAACCAGATGTAAGTCTTGACACCACGGATTTTGATGTAGGTTTCATCAGCGGTGAAGACATTGCCGGAGCCGTAATCGTAGTTATCGACAAAAGGTTTGACACAGATGGCGGCAGTTTTGCAGTAATTAGCTATCTGCTGGTGTGAAATGGAGATATTGTACAAATCTTTTAAGGCCTGGGACGTTTTCCTGAGAGATAATCCAAGATTTATATGGAGAGTCAGGCACAGAGCCATTGTGTTGGAATCAAATTTACTGAACTTCAGGGAAGAGGCGTTCTTTGGCAGAGAGTTTAAATCCATGCGAAAAAAATCTATCGTGAATTCTCGGTAGATGTAGTGGAGTTTATATTTATTTTTACCGTAGTCTTCATCCAGATCTTTTTTATCAACTTTCCGAAGATTGTGAAGATAATAAGGGCACTTTGGATTTACACATTTATGGATGATGAAATGCTTGCGGTTTTTCTTAGGAACAAGGGCATTTCCACAGTGCGGACAGCGGAGCTTGACTGAGGAAAAACGGCTTTGTTCTGGTGAGAACCTGGTATCACAGACCTTGCAGAGAATCTGTCCTTTGGAACCATTATTCTTGTATAGAAATGGTTTTGGAGCACCACAGCGTGGACAATAGCATTCCTCTGGAATATCACATTCCACCCGACGGTTAACGGGCCGGATTTTCTTGCCGTAACGTTTTTCAAAGTAAGGGATCAGTTCCTTATAAGTCCAGTCCTGACGGAAATCTGTGATAAGAGGAAGAGCATCCGTTTTGAATTTTTGGTACTTTGGGGAATGGGAATCATCAAAAGCCCACTGCCGGAGAGGAATGTATCTGCAGATAAAGGAAAAAAGATAGCGAATAATACGCTGTTGGTATTGAATGTAGGTAAGTAAATAAAGTATAATGTCCATGAGCAATGTCTCCTTTGGGATGTGTTGGTTTGGCGATTGACATTATACCAGAAAAAGGGAGGTCATTGCTCTTTTTATTGCAAACTCCCATAAAATCAAGGTTTAACAATAAAAAACGGTAGTGAAACTTGACACTACC
>CABRLU010000257.1 GCA_902471845.1 uncultured Lachnospiraceae bacterium
CTCTCGCATACGCACAGGCCAGCGGTGAAAGTTCACCCAAATCGTCCACCCAGTAAATTTTCTTCAGCACATCGTCCATTGGCAGACCAACCGCAGCGCCCGCCGGAGACACATGTTTAAAGGATGTTGCCGCAGGAAGCCCGGTAGCTTTTTTCAGTTCACTGACAAGCTGCCAGCCGTTGAAAGCATCCAGGAAATTAATATAGCCTGGCTTGCCGTTTAAAACAGTAATCGGCAGTTCACCTTCATTCATATAAATACGGGATGGTTTCTGATTTGGATTACAACCATACTTTAACTCCAATTCTTTCATGATGTTCCTCCTATTTATTTTTATTTACAATACGTGTTTCCCAGGTACCATCTTCGAGGTTGATATAACGCACAAAGAGAGATACTTTATTTTCTTCATTCAGACTGTTCCATATCCGGTCTGTAAATGTATCGATATCTCCTTCGATATCTACCCATTCCGGTTCACCTTCAAAACTTGGCAATGGATTGCCGTCGCCCATATAAGTGTGAATAAAATGGCCTTCACCGTTAAACGGGTTATTGTAAGCAAATGTATAGCGGTTGCAGCCTTCCGGACGTCCGTTATTGCTCTTCAAAATAGACAACGCATAGTTAAAGCTTCCTTTATCCTGATGAATGATTCCGGAAATCCGAGGTGTAAAGTTCGGTGCATCCGGCTCGAACTCTCTGGTTCGCAGAGACTGTTCAAACGTCTGCTGTTTGTCCATCAAATCATAAATCGTGTCCGTCTGATCACCGTTGGTCACGATGGTCTTATTTCCAAGAACACGTACCGGGGCATAAATAATCAGACTCGGGTCCGTCAGCTTTGACGGTTCAAAAGCCTCTGTACGAATACCGTCGCCGTCTTCCACAAAAACACGGTTACGGCTGTTTTCGCTGCGGCCCATAATAAAATAAGCCGTCACGGCACAGGTACCGTCAGCGGACTTACCAATAATAATTCCTCTTCCAGGATAAGCATTCGCTTTCAGTTGTTTTTCGATTGATAACTTTTCCATCAGTATTCCTCCTTATTAATCACCTGAATTATATCATCGATACTTATATTTGGCAACTCATTTTATTGACACTAAAAAACTTATTTGCTAGAATGTAGCTAATCATTTTCTAACAAAAAATCTTGCTTACAGAAAGGAACGACACAATGCCAAAATTAAATGAAAACTATCAGAATCTGAAAGAAAGCTATCTTTTTGTGGAAATCGCCCATCGTGTGGCAAAATATGCCGAAGCAAACCCGGATAAAAAAATCATCCGTCTTGGTATCGGCGACGTTACCCTTCCGCTGGAACCTCTGGCTATAGAAGGTCTCCATGAGGGTGTTGACGCCATGACTTCCACCGAAACTTTCAAAGGTTACGGTCCGGAACAGGGCTATGATTTCCTCCGTCAGGCCGTTGTTGATTATTATGCTGAAAACGGCGTATCTATCCAGGCCGACGACGTATTCATTTCCGACGGTGCTAAGAGCGACACAGGAAATATCGGCGATTTGTTTGACAAAGACAATGTTGTCCTTATCCCCGACCCGGTTTATCCGGTTTATGTGGATACCAATGTTATGGTCGGTCGTAAAATCATCTATATTGATGCAAATGCAGAAAATAACTTCCTGCCTATGCCGGATAAAAATGTCCATGCCGATTTAATCTACATCTGTTCCCCGAATAATCCGACCGGCGCTGCTTACAACAAAGAACAGTTAAAAGCATGGGTGGACTATGCTCTTGAAAATGACGCTGTAATCTTCTACGATTCCGCTTATGAAGCTTTCATCACTGACCCGGAACTGCCTCGCAGTATCTTTGCGATTGAAGGCGCTAAGAAATGTGCGATTGAATTCTGCTCACTTTCTAAAACAGCCGGATTCACAGGAACACGCTGTGGTTATACGATTGTTCCTCAGGAACTTGTTTTCAAAGCTTCCAATGGTGAGGACATGTCTGTAAACGCCATGTGGAAACGCCGTCAGACAACGAAATTTAACGGAACTTCTTACATTGTCCAGAAAGGCGCCGCCGCCATCTTTACAAAAGAAGGTATGGCTCAGTGCCGTGAAAATATTGCCTACTATCAGGAAAACGCCAAAACCATTTCTGATGTTCTGGCGAAAAAAGGCATCCGCTTCTTCGGCGGCAAAAACTCTCCATACATATGGTTTGAATGCCCGAACGGCATGGATTCCTGGGACTTCTTTGACTATCTTCTGAATAACGCTCAGGTTGTCGGAACACCTGGCGCCGGATTCGGTAAAAACGGTCAGAACTTCTTCCGTCTCACTTCTTTCGGTACACACGAAAGCACCAAAGAAGCTATGGAACGTTTTGAAAAATTATTCTAAACAGATTTTTAAGGGGCTGTCGGTTAATACCGATTTTTGCCCCCTGACACTTAAGAAGGAGACAG
>CABRLU010000258.1 GCA_902471845.1 uncultured Lachnospiraceae bacterium
ATTGATTCTACTCGTCGGGCTGTGGCATTGGCGAAGCAATATGATTTTATTTATGCGGCGGCCGGGGTACATCCGAGTGATGTGGATTGTCTGGATGAACGGAGTTTCCAGTGGCTGACCTGTCTGGTGGAGGAATCTGTCGAAGAACAGGGGAAAATTGTTGCTGTCGGTGAAATAGGCCTGGATTATTATTGGGAAAAGGACCCGGAGCAGCGTAAAAAACAGAAATACTGGTTTGAGCAGCAGATGGAACTGGCCCGGAAAACCGGTCTTCCGGTGGTGATTCATTCCAGAGAAGCGGCGAAAGACACATGGGACATGATGAATGGATTAAAATGTGAAGATATCGGCGGCGTGATTCATTGCTATTCCTACTCGGTGGAAATGGCCCGCAATTATCTGAACAAGGGTTTTTATTTGGGAATTGGCGGTGTCGTCACCTACAAAAATGCCAGAGTTTTAAAAGAAGTTGTTCAGTATGCCCCGATGGATCGGATTGTCCTTGAAACAGATTGTCCATATCTGACGCCGGAGCCAAATCGGGGAAAGAGGAATAGTTCCCTGAATCTGCCCTATGTCATTGAAACTATAGCGCAGTTAAAGGGGATTTCTGCAGCTGAGGTGGAAGCGGTGACCTGGGAAAATGGAAAGAACATGTACCGCATGACCGATGGGTATCAAAATTAAGGCTTTCTTAGGAATTAAATCATCAAATGTTAAAGTGTCAGCAACCTCTTTTCGGTACAATCAGTATTGAAAAGGAGGTCAGGACATTATGAACAGAAATAGAAAACGAAGAAGACGCCGCAGAGCGGCATTTGGAACATATATCATGCTCATTGTATCTCTTCTGTTGCTTATTGGAGGAGTAACGATGGTCGTAGAAAACTGGACGGCATCGGTGCAGGCGGCCTGGAACCTTGAAACTTCTGATGTGAGTGAGGATGACTGGCAGCGGATACTGGTGAACCGGTGGCATCCGATTCCGGAAAATTATATGCCGGAACTGACAGAATTATGGAACGGTGAATCGGTGGACATCCGTATCTATCCTGATTTGCAGGAAATGTTTGATAATGCAAGGGCTGCCGGCCTGGAACCCAGTGTATCTTCCGGTTACCGAACACATCAGGCACAGCAATCGTTGATGGATCAGGAAATTGCGGATTATATATCTCGGGGATATTCCGAAGGGGAAGCTAAAGAAATGGCCGAACAGTGGGTGGCCATTCCGGGGACAAGCGAGCATCAGATTGGACTGGCGGTGGATATCAGCGTGGAAGATGGCAGCGGCCAGGCTGCGTCAGATGTCTGGCAGTGGCTGAGGGAAAACAGCTATAAATATGGTTTTATCCTTCGATATCCTGAAGATAAAACAGATATTACCGGAATCAGTTACGAACCATGGCATTACAGATATGTTGGAAAAGAAACAGCGGAGGAAATCTACCGGCAGGGAGTTTGCCTGGAAGAATACTTAAAATGAACCTGAATATGTACTACTTCACTTTTTGTACCGACGCGCATATTCGGGCCGAAAAGGCCAACGCCGGAAGTGACGATGCTCTGCATGTTATCTTTTCTCAGGTATCCGGCCGGATTTTCCCAGACGAGTTTACAGAGAAGGTTGGCTGGAAATGTCTGTCCGTCATGGGTATGACCACATAAATGCAGATCAATTCCGGCATCAGTGATTTCCTGTAGAAATTTGGGCTCATGTTCCATAACGATGACCGGCTTGCTGCTGTCGAGACTGTCCATAATTTCCTGTGGAGTTTTTCGGATGTCCACACCGCGGCCGGGACGTTCCTCATCCGCACGGCCAACGAGATAGAAGGCGTCATCGATGAGCAGGGTTTCTTCGGTGATTAACCGGATGCCGGCCCGTTGAAGAAAGTCATCCATTCGCGGGTCGCTTGTTTTTTTCTCTTTAGAAGGGAAAGTGAAACCGGCAAGAATCTTTTCGTCGGTATCGTGATTGCCGTAAACGGCATAGGTTCCATATTTGCTGTGAATTTGGGAAAGTATGCGGATTAATTCTTCAGGATTTCCCATGGCGTCATAGTCATTGTCAAAGATATCTCCGGCAATCAGAACGATATCCGGATTCTGAGTATTGATCTTATCCACCATCTGGCGCATCATTCGAGGACCGACGGTGTAGCCAAGGTGTAAGTCAGCTACGAGGGCGATGTTTAATTCATCTAATTTTCCTCCGTCTTTATTGATGGTTATTTCATAGCTTGTACTGCGGACGCGGACGGCGCTGATGATGCCCCATATGCAAAAAAAGGCAATCGCAGCAATGCAGATCAGACCTGTGGCGACAAAGGTTTTTCTGGCGGCAAGAGTTTCGGATGGAATGATATGGGTAAAATGTAAAATCAGCCGGATCA
>CABRLU010000259.1 GCA_902471845.1 uncultured Lachnospiraceae bacterium
AATTGAAACGCTGCCGTTCCGGCCCCGCTGTGATAGGCCACACGGGACAAGCCCATGATCACCAAAAACATTCCGGCGGCCAGCCAGCCAATACCCTTAAACATGTTGCGAAATTCTCCACTCATAATCTCTTCCTCCTTTATTTCTTAACGATTATCAATAACCAGACGAAAAATAATATTCTGCTCATCCGCCGCTGCCCCTGCCGCGAGCAGTTCGTCCGCAAGCCCTTCAAAATCCAACAATTTGCTGAAGACCGATGCATTGCTGCCCGTCCATATATACTCAGATGTGCTTACATTACCATCTACTGTCCTGGCCGTGCATTCGGTCTGCAAAGCGGCGACGTATTCTTCAAGTCCGGCGCTGTGTTCATCCTTAAATTCCTGAAACGTTTTCTCATCACCTGCTCTGCCGCCAACCATTCGGGTCTCAATGGCATACAATCCTTTGGGAAGACTTGTATTTTCAACCACTGCGGCAAAAACGGCATTTCCTTCGGCAACAATATTTCCGCCAAGCTTTGTATTTAAATCCTCATCATCCACGGCAGCCGGCATACCATCGATATAGCCTTCGGCTCTTACAGAGAATGCAACGGGACTTTCTTTCCAGGATTTCGATGGCGCGTCATAAGTCCAGACCTTTGTATCCATCCGGTCAATAGCCGCCATCTCTGTATCCGGTACGGCATATAAAATAACCTTGACAGCATCCGTATCGGCATTTGCGGACTTACTGCTCCTGGTATACACAAAAGTGTTTTCCATAGTAAACTCGACCTCCTCTGTTTCATCTGCCAAAGCCAGACCATAACAGTAATTTGTCCCATCATATGTAATATTGGCCAGATTATCGTCGAAACACCTGCTGGAAGCCAGAGATAAAATACTTTCAGCGCCCTGAACGTTATCTCCT
Source organism: uncultured Lachnospiraceae bacterium (assembly GCA_902471845.1). Lineage (GTDB taxonomy): Bacteria > Bacillota > Clostridia > Lachnospirales > Lachnospiraceae > Frisingicoccus. Next base: position 919 of record CABRLU010000259.1, read on the forward strand.
TCCATGGAAACATGGCACATATCATAACCAGGTAAATCTCCTGACTTGTTCTGGAAAATGGTATCAAAATCTCTTACTTTCCTTTCATCTCCAAAAACTACCATCAGAAACTCTCTTTCAAAGGAACAATCTGAAACAGAAATGTATTCCAATTCGGTAGACGACGTATAGGCTTTAAAATCAACACTGCCGCTGTAATCCATTGAAAATACATAAAATGAATACCCTGTGCAGCCTGCATGAACCAGCCACCTTCCAAACTCCGCTCCTGTTGTATTTGACTGGAGGTCTGTCGTAAATACATTAATACCGGCCGTATTGACAGGAATATCGGCCTCTCCAATAATATCGATCGCTGCCCCGTAAGAATACTGACTGCTGAGTATCCGGGCGCTGTCAATCTCAACAAGATTTCTGCCATCATCGATGGACCAGTAATTAATATCCCGGCCCGCTCCGGCTTTCATCGCGCATGCATAAATTTTCGTCACCTGCGGTGAACGTTTCATACTTCCCGATAAATCAAAATAATAATTATCCGGTTCATCTGAGGCCTCCTTTTCTGCCTCATCCTCTAAAGAAGGCGCTTCGGTTTCCACTGCCGCCGTTTCGCTCTGCACTTCCCCGGAATCTTCGGTTTCTGCCAGATTTCCTGTCTCAACTTCTTTCGGGACAGTCCAACCGTCAGGATATATTATTTTATTACCACAGCCGGTCAATACCACAGTGACGATTGCGATTGCCATGCAGCGAATCGCCATTTTTCTTCTTCCTTCCATAACTTCTTCCTCCTGCTCAAATCAACTTAAGCTATTTACTTCTCACTTCTTTTTTACCATAACATACGCATAGCACACGCTCCATTACACTCGCATTTTAAACAACAAAAACAGGGGCAGAAGTCCAAAAAGCTTCTGCCCCTTACAAAAAAGGTCACCTTGCATCCAGGATGCAGGTAACCTTTAAATTATAGTATCTCATATACCAAAACAGAAATTTGATATCAAAGATTCCAGAATCATTCAATAAACAAAAAAGCAATTGCCCGTTCATGACAACTGCTTTTTCAGGTTCTAAAACAACCTCTTTCAATTCCTTATAGGTAATTCCCTTACGTATCGCCACTATTCCAGATACTGACTTAGGTAGCGGAAACCCGTTTCAACTCCTCATAGGTATTTCTCTTATGGTAAGGTGGTTCTTTAGCCAGAGTAATCTGGTAAAGTCTCAACTCCTCATAGGTATTTCTCTTATTTGTAAAGCACTTAAGGCAACAGGAAATGATGTGAAAATGTCTCAACTCCTCATAGGTATTTCTCTTACAACTGATTTTATCACATCTTTTTTTTAAACACTACCCCCAACATTCATATTTCGCTGGTTTTCCTCCAAAAAAGCGGGTCAATCTCTTTTTAAGAATCCTTTAAAATCAAGGCTTCCCGGTATTTTGAATTTTTCACT
>CABRLU010000260.1 GCA_902471845.1 uncultured Lachnospiraceae bacterium
CACTGGATCTAGAAAGCCCGCGCAGCCACTATAATCGTACCTTACTTTGCTGGCTTGAAAACTTTAAAAAATGCCGTTCAGAAGTTGCTGATACAAAAGGAGAAGCCTTTGCCAGAATGTGGGAACTTTATTTGGCTTCCTGTGCAGCAAGTTTTGACAATGGCGTGATTGATATTCACCAGATTCTCATGTCAAAGGGAATTAATAATACACTTCCAATGTGCAGAAAAGAATAATATACTAAATTTTTGTAAAAAAAGCTTGATTTCTTTTTCAACATGGTATAGAATATACAGGTCGGTATGACTAAGGCCTGTTGGTCAAGCGGTTAAGACGCCGCCCTCTCACGGCGGAAACAGGGGTTCGATTCCCCTACAGGCTGTTAACTATTTAAGAATAGTCCAACCCCAGAAAACACCGGAATCAGATGGTTCCGGTGTTTTTTGTTATATAGAGATGACACTTCAAATTGTTAAAAAAATATTCAATGCTACTGGTATTTTCGACGGGATTATATTAAAATGATAGTGAACAAAACTCAGAGGATATTCTACAGGTATAAGGAGGAGTTTATCATGGCTTTGATGACAGGTAAAGAGTATGAAGAAAGTTTAAAGAAGATGAAAATGCGGATTTTTCTTTTTGGGGAAGAACTTGAAACCGCTGTCGGCAATCCGATTCTTCAGCCATCCATCAATTCCATAAAAGCAACTTATGATCTGGCTCAGATGCCGGAGTATGAAGATTTGATGACGGCAACATCGAATCTGACAGGAGAAAAGATTAATCGTTTTACCCATATTCATCAGAGTGCGGAAGATCTGGTAAAGAAAGTAAAGATGCAGCGTCTGCTCGGACAGAAGACTGCCGCCTGCTTCCAGCGTTGTGTCGGTATGGATGCTTTTAATGCGGTATACAGCACGACTTATGAAGTGGATCAGAAGTGCGGGACAAACTATCACGAGAATTTCAGAAAATTTGCCGCTTATGTTCAGGAAAATGACCTGGTCGTTGACGGTGCGATGACTGATACGAAGGGTGACCGGAGTCTGGCGCCATCCAAACAGGCCGATCCGGATCTGTTCCTTCATGTAGTTGAACGCCGCCCGGACGGTATTGTTGTCCGTGGCGCCAAAGCTCACCAGACAGGTATTGTCAACTCTCATGAAGTTCTTGTAATGCCAACCATCGCTATGGGACCGGACGATAAAGACTATGCAGTTTCTTTTGCAGTTCCTTTGGATTCCGAAGGACTGGTCATGGTTGTGGGACGTCAGAGCTGTGACACAAGAAAGACAGAGCATACGACCCTGGATGTGGGAAATGATATTTACGGCGGCATGGAGGCGCTGACTGTATTTGATAATGTATTTGTTCCGAATGACCGTATTTTCTTAAATGGCGAGACCGAGTTCGCAGGTATGCTTGTTGAACGTTTTGCCGGATATCACAGACAGAGCTACGGCGGATGTAAAGTTGGTGTGGGCGATGTATTGATCGGTGCAGCCGCATTGGCCGCTGAATATAACGGTGCGGATAAAGCTTCTCATATTAAAGATAAATTGATTGAAATGACCCATTTGAATGAAACGCTGTATTGCTGCGGCATTGCCTGTTCTTCGGAGGGAACGGAGACGGCATCGGGCAACTATCTGATCGATCTGATGCTGGCCAATGTCTGTAAGCAGAATGTTACCCGTTTTCCATATGAGATTGCACGCCTGGCTCAGGATATCGCCGGCGGTCTGATGGTCACTCTTCCATCTGAAAAAGATATTAATCATCCGGTAGCCGGTGAATATATTAAGAAATACTTTGCCGGCACGGCAACAACATCTGTCACGAACCGGTTCAAGATTATGCGTCTCATCGAAAATCTTACTTTGGGAACCGCTGCAGTCGGCTATCTGACCGAATCTCTTCACGGAGCAGGAAGTCCGCAGGCACAGCGTGTAATGATTTCCAGACAGAGTAATATGCCGGGCAAAAAAGCTCTGGCTAAAGCCATTGTACATATTGAAGATTGATAGGAGTAGAAATAATGGAAGTTCTTGAACGAATTCGTCAGGTAATCGATACGTCGGTACGCCCTTATCTTCAGGGCCATGGAGGCGATATCCAGATTTTGGATTTTACCGACGGCGTGTTGAAATTTAAATTGACCGGTATGTGTTCAAACTGTCCTTCTTCTTTATTTACGACAGAAGATATTGTAAAAAAAGAAGTTATGGAACAGGTGAAAGAAGTAAAAGAGGTGCGGCTGGAAGCCGGCGTCAGTGACGAGATGATTGATTTTGCCAAAAGTCTGTTGAGACATTGACGAGGTGATTTATGGTTTTTGGAGTGAAATATTGCGGCGGGTGCAATCCCAGA
>CABRLU010000261.1 GCA_902471845.1 uncultured Lachnospiraceae bacterium
GTTTGATAGCAGTGGCGGGATTTTTCGGCTTGTTTGACTACAGCAAGGAAGGACCGGGCATTGACAAAAATGCCCCGAAGAAAAAAGGCTTTATTGTCTTTTTTGAAATTTTCTTTCGCAAATTCTGGAAGCTTATCTGCGTCAATCTCTTATATGTTCTGATTTCCCTGCCGGTTCTTACCATGGGCTTGGCGGAAGCGGGTATGACGTATATCACCCGGAATTTTGCCCGAGAGAAACACGCCTTCGTTTCCGGCGACTTCTTTGACACTATCAAGAAGAATTGGAAACAGGCGCTGCCTTACGGCATAATCAACGTCATACTCAGCGTGCTGATTGCCTTTGATATCTGGTTCTTCAACGCCAACGCGGCCGCGGAAGAAGCCGGGATTATTCAGTATATCCTGCTGGCCGTCATTTTCATGGTCTTTATCGTCTTCTCGTTCATGAAATATTATATTCCCATGATGATCATCACCTTCAAGCTTTCCCTTAAGCAGGTGTTTAAAAACAGCCTGATTTTTGCTTTTGCCGGCCTTAAACGGAATCTGCTTATTTCCCTGGTGCTTATCCTCTGCTATGCCGTGGGTTTCCTTCTGGTGTGGGGGCTCGGCTATATCGGGATCACCATCGTTCTGTTCCTGTACATTCTGATTTTTCCGGCATTCCGTTCGTTGCTGATTCAATATAATGTATTTCCCCTTATTAAGAAACACATGATCGATCCTTACTATAAGGAGCATCCCGGTGAGGATAAAGACGCCAAACGGGCGTTGAACATCGAGGACGAAGAAGATACAGCCGACGAGGAAGCGCCAGTGTTCCAGGATACCGGCCGTACTGTGAAGGACGAAGAGGAAGAGGGGGCTGGCGAGAAGAAACCGGCCCGCGTTTTGCCTAAGCAGTACAATGAGCAGGAGTTGAAACGCGGCAGGCGGATTTACAAGAAAGACGCGCGTCCGGATGACGATGACGATACCATCTGAATGGAAAACGAAAAGCCCATCTGCTTTTCTGCGATGTTCTTAACGGAGAATAGAGGACAGTATGTAACCGGAAGACAAAATGCCTTCCGGTTACTGCTTTTTATGCGGCTTTTGCTGTGGGGTTGGTGAGGACTTCTACGGCAGGCATTCCGCTTTGCTTGGGAAGCTGGAACGCATAGTGGATGATAATCAGTAATCGAGATTTTGTATCCATTCGGAAACTTCTGTTTCCGATACCCCGGAAGAAAATCTCTTGCCTTCAAGCCAGTTGCCGGTTCCTGCCGCTTCCTTGAGCAACTTTCCGCTATCGCCTAAACCGGAGCTTGCCGATGTGCAGAAAGGGATTACTGTCTTTGCTGTAAAATCATTTGCTTCAATAAAACCGTTAACAGGCCATGCAGCAATTCCCCACCAAATAGGGTAACCTATGAACACGGTATCGTATTTATCGAAGTTGTCAACCGTTACGGTTGTCAGGGCAACCTTTCTTTCCGCGGGGTGCTCGTATTCATAAACAACACGGCTGTTTTCATCGTTCCAATTCAAATCCTCACGGCTGTAAGGCTTTACAGGTACAAGTTCGAACAGATCGCCGCCTGTCACAGAAGCAATATGTTCGGCGGCTTTTTTGGTATTTTCTGTTGCAGAGTAGTAAACAACTAATGTTTTTTTGCCAGAAGCTTCATTTGAAGGCATTTCCGCTGCCTGATTGCAGGTTTTCCAAAGTCCCGGATTGGCCGCCGGAGTGATCCGCGTTTTGACTGCCACAGGCAGTAAGAGATACTATAAGCAAAATGCTCATAATGATTGAAAATAATTTTTTCATAGTAAGTTTTCTTTACTACTCCTTTCTTTTCATTTCAAATTTGTTTTGAAAAACTGTTCTATTTTGTCAAAGGGAATTGCACTTTTTTCACCGCCATCATATAGATCGGTATGCACTGTATCAGGAATAATCATTAACTCCTTGTTATCTGTATAAGCGCTATCTCTCATCATATCGGAAAAGGCGTCCTTACTGAAGTAACAGGAATGTGCTTTTTCTCCGTGAATCATCAGCACTGCACTGCGGATTTCATTGCTGTACCGTAAAATCGGCATATTCAGAAAGGACATACAGCCTGTAATATTCCAGCCCTCATTGGAGTTGAGAGAACGCTTGTGATAACCGCGTTCGGTTTTATAGTAATCGTAATAGTCTTTTACAAAAAATGGCGCGTCTTCAGGCAACGGGTCCACGACACCGCCACCACGCACATAAGTTCCGGATTTGTATTCTATTGTTCGTTGAGCGTTTAATGCTTTTCTTTTTTCATAACGATCTGGTTCGCTATCTTCAGAATCAAAGTAGCCTAGATCGGAAGAG
>CABRLU010000262.1 GCA_902471845.1 uncultured Lachnospiraceae bacterium
GGCGTTGACTGCAGAGAAATCTCTGCGGTCAACGCCTGTTAATTTTTTTATATAAGGGAAACTGGCAGCTTCTTTCGAATACATGGCGATTAAAGTCCATCCACAAATGTCTGTAATACATGTGGAAGTAACTTGTCTGTACGTTCGGTCAGTGAGAATTTGCCTTTGAAAAGGGCCCAGTCATAGAGAAGAGCACGCTCATACATGGCATATATTTCCATTAGTTCGGAAGCGGTGCTGGTGTTTTTGAATTCTCCGTTTTTTAAACCTTCCTCCATAATTTCTGTCAGCCATTTGAAATAAATACGTTTTTTGTCAGACAAAGATTTCTTATCTTTGGTAACCAGCTGCGAAGAGTAGAGGTAGGCCAGCAGATGTATATCGATGCTGGTTTCTATCATATAAAATAATTCATGGTTTAAAAATAAAAGTTTATCATAACAAGAAAGATTCGGATCAATCACCGCAGCAAGGTCTTCGTATTTCTGGTCAAAAAGATAAGAAAGTGAATTTAAAAGTGCTTCTTTTCCCTTGAAATAATGATAAAAAGTACCTTTTGAAGTTTTTGAAGCGTTGATGATGTCTTCTACGGTAGTCTGTTCGTAGCCATTTTTGTAAAAGAGGTTCCAGGCTGCTTTAACAATTCGGCTTTTTGTAGATCTGCGTTTACGTGGCATTCGGCTCATTCCCTTCTTTGCTGTATAAAAAATAGAAGCGGATCACACGAATCCGCTTCTACTATCATATATGATAATGCAATCTAATTCAACCCCGAATATGCATTAGCCTACAAGGAAACCATATTTTAATGGATCTGTAGAGTCAATTAAGTAAGTAGCAACACCTGTAAGATATGCACTTCCTGTGATCATTGGGATTACTGCATCGTAATCACCGATCTTAGTTTCTTCTTTGATCACACCTTTGAAGCGTGTTCCCATGAAACTTTCATAAATAAATTCTTCGCCGATTCCGAGTTCGCCCCATCCGTGAAGAGTTGCAAGCTTTGCACTTGTTCCGGTTCCGCAAGGTGAACGGTCAGCCTGAGCATCTCCAAAAATAACTACGTTTCTCATTGTAGCCTGATCCGGATTAGGTGTTGGTCCGTAGAACTCAACCAGGTCAACTTCTGTGATGTCCAGAGTTGGATGCTGGATCTTAACTTCTGCGTTGACTTTATCACGAATCTTCATTCCGAGTTCTGTATAAGCAGGAACTGTCTTAGCGTTGATTTCGCCAATGTCAAGCTTTGTAGTATCAACCAGTGCGAAGAAACTTCCACCGAAAGAAATAGTATAAGGAATATCTACTCCGTCGATATTAACTGTTAAGTTGTCTTTGTAAATGAATGCAGGTACGTTTGTAAGAGTTACATCTGTTACCTTTCCGTCTTTTACATGAGCTTTTGTTCTGATGATTCCTGCAGGAGCATCCAGAACAACTTCGTTCTCACCTTCGTGGCATTCAACAAGACCAGCTTCAAGTGCTACTGTAACAGCTCCGATCGTACAGTGTCCGCACATGTTCAGGTATCCGCCCGTATCCATGAAGATTACCCCAAGATCTGCTTCTTCGTGAATTGGCTCGCAAAGGAAAGCACCGAACATATCATGATGTCCTCTAGGCTCCAGCATTAATGCTGTACGAACGTGGTCGTAGTTTTCCTCCATCCATTTTTTCTTTTCGATCATTGTGCTGCCTTCTGGCTCAGGAAATCCTCCGATAACCATACGGCAGAACTCACCGGCTGTATGAGCATCTACAACCTGAAGTGCTTCTTCAAACCGGTTGAAGTTAACTTTTGCTTCTAACTTCATAATCCTTACCTCCTTATAATATCCTATAGAATTCATCTATAAGTTTTTATAAAAACACATTGAAAATCTCTATATTTTCGTAGTGCCTTTTTCTATGAGTGAAAAATAAAAATAATAAAATTAACAGATATTGCGATATAAAATTAACAAATAGACTGCATTCTAGTATTTCGTTCAACCTGTTGATTTCATTATGTACGAAATACATTGAAAAGTCAATGCTTTTTTGGTATTATAAAAATAAATAAAAGTGTTGAAAATTAAGGGCAAATATGATATGGTATATAAGCACATGGGGGTAGTTGGGTAACTGGTGTGCCTCCTAGTCTTCAAAACTAGTGTAGGGCGTTAAGAGCGTCCTGGGTGGGTTCGATTCCCACATGCCTCCGCCAAAAAAACAGACAGTTTTTGTTAAAAAAATGGCGAAAAATAATTTATAGAAAATTTCTATATTAATCAAATTAGAATAAGTAAACGAGCTTGCATAGTTCCGTTTTGACTTAGA
>CABRLU010000263.1 GCA_902471845.1 uncultured Lachnospiraceae bacterium
TCCAGCTTCCTCAGAGCAGGCGAAAAGATCTGTTGCGTTTTTGGTAAACATTCGTTGCATGAACAGCTTCGGTAAATATTTTATATCGTGTACTGTCTCATTATTATGTGAATGAGCAATTCTGACGGGGATACCTGCTTTCTTTGCAGCTTTCAGGCAGAAATATCCAATCGTGTAGGCGTGACAATGAACAATTTTATATTCGTGATGCTGAGCAAAGAAAACTGCCAAATCTTTTTGAAATTTAGGAAGGTTCAAATCCTCCCGGAAAGACAGTTTGTAAACATGTCCACCCATTTTTTCAATTTCATCATCGTAAAACTGTTTTTCCTTATAAACGACCAAAAAATCAAACTGTACTTTCGTTCTGTCAATTTTCCGGTATATATTCATCAACAAAGCCTGCGTACCGCCAGCTTCCATTCGCTGCAAGATATGCAAAACTCTTATAGGCTCTCCCATGTATTCTTCCTCCACAAAATCTCAAAGAGATTTAATTTTTTGAATCAGTTTATTCGGCAGCACAGATTTCAACCGTGCTTTTGGCTGAAAGCCAACCTTTATATTCCCTATAAAGCCTGGTTCATCGATGCTCTTATAGAAAGTATCTCTAGTCACAGGCCTGTTGCTCGGCTGTACCAAATTATGCTGCTTCACCATTCCCTCTTCCAGTGTCGCTTCTTCCACTTCTGCAAGAGGGCGCATCATTTCAAAGAGTTTTTGGCCTTTCTCGGTATTGACAAATACACTGGATACGCCTTTTGGAGAATTAAAATCAGGGTGGCTCTTGGCAATTCCCCAGAAATCACCTACGGTCAAATCTCCCACTCGGCTCGCATTTGCATAGGCACACTGATAACAGCTCTCTCTGTAACAGTCGCCATCCATAAAATGTTTTCCATAGCGATCAAGAGAGAGTGTCTTTGTCTTTGTCTTTGTCTTTGTCTTTGTCTTTAGCAGATATTGTGTTCCCCAGCCCCGTTTATCTTTGGAGCGGAAATTGAAGTAAATCACTTTACCTGCCGTTTGCTTGTTCTGGTATTCCAAATACTTTTTAAAAAACTTCGGAGACGGAACGCCGTGACAAATCAGGTCAACCGTATATAAATTTTCAGGATTGCCACCCAAGAAAGCATACAAGCCAGCAATTTGGCAGGGTGTTCCTGTAAAAAGCACCGTTTTTCCCTCAACGAGTCGCTGTTTGGCCTTTGCATAGCTGTCTTTCGGATCGGACTGAACATACTTAGAAGATTGGAGTTTTTCTCTTTCAGCATCGGTCGTTACTTCAATGTGACTTACTGCCAGCTGTTCATCATAAGCAGCACCATAGACCACACCACCCGTTTGCAAAACAGTCTTTGCCGCGCTGTCTGCCGCGCCACCGGATGCGGAACGCATAATGTCCGTATCATTTTTGTTGCGCCACGCCCAGACTTTTTGGGGGTTGTTCCGATGAAATTCTGTATTCTCCACCGGACATTTTTTTAGGCACAATTTGCACTCGATACAGCTTTTTTCATCAACGGACGGATACCAAAAGCCCTCGTTACTTTCCACCATAGAGATGCAGTGTTTCGGGCAGCTTTGCGCACAGCTTTTGCATCCCACACATTTCTCTTTTATCCTTGCTACGTTCTCCATCTTATCCCTCTAAATTACTTCGCAGATACTCCTTCGCCACTTCTCGATGTGCTTTCAACAGCTCATCAACTTTTGCGTAATCAATCGTTTCTTCATTGATATTTTCTGCATCTTCAACTTTCGCTGTCATTCTGTCTGCCAAATCCAACCGTTCCAGCAAATCACTCAACTTTTCTTCATTACCATAGCTGTTACCTACACTCTTGCGAATTAATGTTGTAAACGGCCGATGTGTGATCACCGAGAAGATGCTGCCGTGGAAGGTATCGGTAATAACTTCTTCTGCATTTCTGAAATAGGCCAGAACCTCAAAGGGTGAGCAGTCTACGAATCGGTCTGCACATTTTTGGATACCACCAATTGCATATACCTTCAAATTCTTCTTCTTTGCATAAGCAGCAATCCAGTCTGCTTCTTCATTGGAAATACGGCCTGCATACGCATACAGAATCAGATACTTCTCGTCAACCCGCAGCTGTGGAATTTTATCGCAGCAGTTCATGTAATCATAGGTCAGAACCGGGTCCAAGTTATAAACCGGCTTTTTTTCTGTAAGCTGCTCCACAATGGCTCCAGAATTCGCATCTCGTACAGAAATCGCATCAAATTTCTTCAACAATACTCCAACTTCATCAGCCTTTTTATACTTTTCCAGCTTTTCT
>CABRLU010000264.1 GCA_902471845.1 uncultured Lachnospiraceae bacterium
AGCACCGGGCCATCAAAGCAGGAAAAGCTATGGTTCAGTCCGGGGAAAAGGACGGCGAAAAGGTGCTTGATGAAATGAAACGAATCATTTCTGAAGAACCGCTGGCCCGGATTGATTATGTGGAAATGGTAAAATGGGATACCATCGAAGTTCACCATAGGGTAGACGGTCCGGTGCTGGTAGCCATTGCCGTATTTATTGGAAAGACACGGTTGATTGATAACTTTATACAGGAGTAGACAGATATGATAATGACAATGTTAAAAGGAAAAATTCACCGGGCAACGGTGGTTCAGGCAGAACTGGATTATGTGGGAAGTATTACGATTGATGAGGTACTGATGGAGGCTTCGGGCATTTGCGAATATGAACAGGTACAGATTGTAGACATTAACAACGGACAGCGGTTTGAGACCTATGTCATTGCCGGAGAGCGAAACAGCGGAATGATCTGCCTGAACGGTGCGGCTGCCCGGATGGTGCAGGTAGGCGATAAGATTATTATTATGTGCTACGCAGGTATGTCACCGGAGGAAATGGCCGAATATGCGCCGAAGGTTGTGTTTGTGGATGATGAGAATAAAGTAAAACGAATTACCCGTTATGAAAAACACGGACTTTTGTCTGAAATGGATGAGGTGAAATAAATGCTGAAGGGAAAGACGGTCGTACTCGGTGTGACCGGAAGTATTGCGGCCTATAAGATTGCGGGACTGGCCAGCCGTCTCGTAAAACAGCATGCGGATGTTCATGTGATCATGAGCAAAAATGCGACGAATTTTATCCATCCGACAACATTTGAGTCTTTAACGGGCAACAAATGTATGGTGGATACCTTTGACCGGAATTTTCAGTTTAATATTGCCCATGTATCCCTGGCCAGCCGGGCCGATGTGGTGCTTGTGGCTCCGGCTTCCGCCAATATCATTGCCAAGATGGCTTATGGCATTGCTGACGATATGCTGAGTACGACGGCATTGGCTATGACCTGTCCGGTGATTGTTTCACCGGCTATGAATGTCAATATGTTCCACAATCCAGTCGTTCAGGACAATCTGGTACGTTTGGCCGGTTACGGTAAAATTATTATTCCGCCGGAAAATGGATATCTGGCCTGCGGTACGACCGGAGATGGGAAAATGCCATCGGAAGATGTACTTTTCGACTATATCGTCCGGGAGATCGCCCATGAAAAGGATCTGGCAGGACGAAAGATTCTGGTCACTGCAGGACCGACCCGGGAACCGTTGGACCCGGTGCGTTTTCTTACCAATCATTCCACAGGAAAGATGGGTTATGCCATTGCCCGTCAGGCCATGTTGAGGGGCGCCGAGGTGACGTTGGTCAGCGGTCCGGTGGCGCTTACACCGCCGCCTTTTATCAAGGTTGTTCCGGTCGTCCGTGCGGCAGATATGTTTGAGGCTGTAAAAGAACGGTGGGAGAGTCAGGATATTATTATCAAAGCGGCAGCGGTGGCAGATTATACACCGGTGCAGACAGCGGAGGATAAGATTAAGAAAAAAGACGGCGATATGATGCTGGCGCTCGAACGGACTCAGGATATTCTCGCATGGCTTGGACAGCATAAAAAAGAAAATCAGGTGCTTTGCGGCTTTTCTATGGAAACCCGGGATGTGCTGGAAAATTCCGCGGCAAAGCTGGAAAAGAAAAATGCAGATATGATCGCGGCAAACTGTCTGAAAGAAAGCGGCGCCGGATTTGGAACAGATACAAATCATCTCAGCCTTATCAGTAGGAATGGGGTGGAGGACCTGCCGATGTTGTCGAAAGAGGCGGCGGCGGATAAGCTTCTTGATGCATTGAAAATTTTGCTGGAAGCAAGAAATACCTGAAAAGGAGGAAATGCCCCATGATTGCAGCAGTAGATATCGGAAATTCTAATATTGTGATCGGATTGATGGATGAAGAGAGAAAGGTCTGTTTTTCAGGAAGAATACGAAGCGACCGCCAGAAGACCAAAGAGGAATTCATGATTGAGTTAAAGACGCTTCTGGAAATCTATCATGTGACGCTGGAGGGCGTCCAGGGGATTATCATATCCTCTGTTGTTCCCGGACTGACCGATGTGGTCCGGGAGGGGATGAGCCTCATGGCCGGACTGACACCACTTGTTGTCGGCCATGGCATTCGCACCGGCATCCGTATTGCGACAGACCATCCGGCCAGCCTTGGTTCAGACCTGGTGGTCGACGCGGTGGCGGCTACCGAGGAATATTCAGGGACTATTGCCATATTTGATATGGGAACAGCGACGA
>CABRLU010000265.1 GCA_902471845.1 uncultured Lachnospiraceae bacterium
GAATATTTAGCAGGAGGAATGTGAGATGAAAGAAAAAATTAAAAAATGGCTGAAGCCAGTTCTTTTTATCGTAGGCGGCGCATTGGTTGGCCTTGCATATTACTACCTTGTGGGATGCTCTACCGGAGCTTGTTCGCTGACTTCTAACCTGTTCATCACGATGGCCTATATGGGCTTTATCGGCTGGCTGTTTTCCGGTATTTTCGGAAAGGGGTGCAGCGGCTCATGCAATACGCAGTAGCTTTCCTGGAGGGCATTATCACCTTCATATCACCCTGCCTGCTTCCCATGCTGCCCATCTATATCTCCTATTTTGCAGGTGGTGGAGAACGCAGTACAAAAAAGACCTTATCTGGAGCATTGGGATTTGTTAGTGGATTTACTGTAGTCTTTGTAGCAATGGGCGCATTGGCTGGCACCATTGGCAGTATCCTTCGAGAATACAAAGGCGCAGTGAATTTAATTTCCGGATTGATTGTAATTCTTTTTGGTCTCAATTTTCTTGGCGTTTTCAAAATGAATTTGTTCAGAGGCGGCAGTAAAACAGTAAACAGCCGTGAGATGGGGTTCTTCCCCGCTATGCTCTTTGGCATGATATTTTCCTTGGGCTGGACACCTTGCGTGGGCGCATTCCTCGGTTCTGCCTTGATGCTTGCCTCTCAGCAGAATCATGCAATCGAAGGTATGCTGATGCTGCTTTGCTATTCGCTGGGACTTGGAATTCCATTTCTTCTCAGTGCTGTTCTGATTGACTATCTGAAGTCAGCCTTCAACTGGATCAAAAAACACTACCGGATCATCAATACTGTCAGCGGCTGTTTCCTGATATTGGTGGGTATTTTGATGGCAACAGGAACGCTGGGACAGCTTCTCAGCCTGCTTAGTTGAGGAGGGTTTATGAATAAAAAGAAAATAATAATGATTCTCATTCTTGTGTTTGTTCTCATTTTAGGCGGCGCAGGAATTCTATATAAACAGCTTGGACAGAAGCTGGCGCCTGATCTGCTTGCCACTCAAGCACCGCAGAAAACCGAATCCACAGAAGCCTCTCTTCCAACAACACAAGAGGGTGAATCGGAAAAGATATTAGCACCAGATTTTACAGTTTACGATCTGGACGGAAATGAAGTTCATCTTTCAGACTTTATTGGAAAATCGATTGTTCTAAATTTCTGGGCAAGCTGGTGTGGCCCCTGTAAAATGGAAATGCCTGATTTTAATGAAAAGTATCTGGAAATAGGTGAAGAAGTACAGTTTCTCATCATCAATATGACCGATGGTTCCAGAGAGACTATAGAAACTGCATCAGCTTTCATCGCAGAACAGGGCTATTCTTTCCCGGTATTTTACGATACAGATCAGGATGCCGCTGCAATCTACGGTGTTTATTCACTGCCTACCACATATTTTATTGACGCTGAGGGAAACGCAATCGCCCAGGCAACTGGTGCAATCGACGAAGGAACTCTGCAGCGAGGAATCGACATGATTATTTCTGACAGATGATAATCTGCATATTATTATCGAAGTAAAATACAAAAAAGTGGCCACGGTCTCACACTCAAAAAAAGAATGGACCGTGGCTCTTTCTCTACCTTCAGCGCTGTTCTTCTTTCTGTTGTTTCTTCTCTTTCACTCGTTTTTGACGGTCAATACCCAAGATATGCTCAATCGTCTGCTTGGCAATCAGATATTCCTGCATCTCTTTCTTGACCTGCCGATATTCTGCGTAGGCTTGTTTTTTCTCAACCAACAACCGGTTAAACTCCTCATGCAGAGCCTGACGGGAAGGAACCTTTTGCCCATCCAACTGATCAAAGGCTTGCTTTGCCGCCTTATGGAGCATCAGCTCGTCACGATGTTCTTCAAAGAACTTTTTGCTGTACCCGGACTTGCGGTATGCTTCGTAGGTCTTTCTGGTCTTGGAGTAATTATTGATGTGCGTCTGCAATGCTCCAATCTCAACCATCCGTTTCTCAGCCGCCTTAATGGAATCGGAAAGCTCAGAGAAGCGAGAAGTCAGCTTATCCGTAAGGGCAACCAAATCCTCATAACTGTCCACGCCTTTTTCTTTCAGTAGGATTACCGTTCGAGCAGCTTCTTTTCGGTTGAACTTCTTCGCCCACTTTTCATAACCGACCGTCTTACCCTCGGCCATCTTTGCCTGAATATCAATCAGCATCTGGAACTGTTTCGGGGCAGGAGCCTTGGCAGAGCTACCTTTTGATTTGTGCAGGTTCTTGCCGGAGATAACCGCTTGAATTTCCTCTTTGC
>CABRLU010000266.1 GCA_902471845.1 uncultured Lachnospiraceae bacterium
ACATTTTCCTTCACACTGATTTTCCTGTGGACATACTCGTCCGCAGACCGCCGGCAGAGATGAGGATTCATTGATAATGTCATAAGCCTTTTTAAAATCTCTGTTTTTTACTTCCTGAATAAATTCAGGTATATTAATGGATACCGGACAGCCCTGTACACAAAGCGGTTTAGCACAATGAAGGCAGCGTTCTGCCTCTGCTACTGCCTCTTCCTCCGAATATCCAAGACATACTTCTTCAAAATTCTTTGCCCGTACCAGCGGTTCCTGTTCCCTCACTGGAACCCGTGTCATATTCACTGCCATTATGCTTCACCTCCACACTGTCCGCAGCCGCCGTGATGGGTATCCCCTTCGGTCACCTTCAGCATCGCGCGGCCTTCTTCTGTCTTATACATCTGCTGACGCTGCATTGCCTGGTCAAAATCCACCAGATGACCGTCAAATTCCGGACCATCCACGCAGGCAAATTTTACCTTTCCGTCCACAGTCACACGGCAGGCACCGCACATTCCCGTACCGTCCACCATAATCGGATTCAGGCTGACTGTTGTCGGAATGTCCAGACTCTTTGTCATCAGACAGGCAAATTTCATCATGATCATCGGACCGATGACAACACAATGGTCATACTGCTTATGCTGGTTCTTTACCAAATCTTCAAGTACCTGGGTAACCAGGCCTTTGAAACCATAAGAGCCATCATCCGTCGCCACATAAAGATAATCGGATACGGCCGCCATCTCTTTCGTAAGAATCAATAAGTCTTTTGTTTTGGCACCAATAATGACATCCACTTTAATGCCATGCTCATGAAGCCATTTTACCTGCGGATAAACCGGGGCCGTACCAACACCACCGGCAATAAACAACATTTTTTTAGACTGAAGTGTTTCTATATCTTCATGGACAAAATCAGAAGGATTGCCCAAAGGTCCCGTCACATCGGCAAAGGCATCCCCTGTTTTTAAACAAGCCATACGTTCTGTGGATGCACCCACTGTCTGGAAAACAATGCTTATAGTTCCTTCCTCTCTATTATAATCGCAAATGGTCAGCGGAATCCGCTCACCGCGCTCATCCATTCTCACAATAACGAATTCTCCCGGCTGGCAAGCCTTGGCAACTCGTGGCGCCTCAACTTCCATAAAGAAGATTTTTTCTGCCAGTTTTCTGGCTTCCCGTATTTTAAACATATTTCCCCTCCTGGAATATCTTTAATTCTTTACCTGATTGAATTGTCGATTTTGCTTGTAGATTATACCCCGATTTACGCAGAAATGCAAGGTAAGTTTAGGACTTAACAATGTATTTAGGACTTTGACCCATATTTTTCTCTGAGCGCCATGACGACTTCCTCCTCATGCATGCCTCTGGACCCTTTCACAAGGATTGCATCTCCATCAGATACATTCTCCAAAAGCCATTGAATGGCTTCCTCATTGGTATCAAAACTGCACACGGCAATTCCCGCTCCTGAATCAATAATGGCCTTCGCCAGAGCTTTCATCTCCTGACCAACCGTAACAACCATATGAAGCTCTTCCTCCGATATGGCCAGCCCCGTATCATAGTGACACTGCCAGGATACATCCCCCAATTCCAGAATATCGCCAAGTACAGCAATCTTTCGCCCCGGATTATCCAACTGCATCAATACATCCACGCCGGATTTGACTGAGGCCGGACTGGCATTGTAGGTATCATCAATGACTTTAATCCCATGGTCAAGATGATTAATCTGCTGCCGCATCGGAATCCCCGCATAATCGTTCAATCCTTTCTTGGCCACTGCAGGTTCGATACCAAAATGTCTGGCGACGGCAATGGCCACCAGTGCATTCTGCACATTATGAAGTCCAAGCTGTTGGATGACCACATCCTCCCGTCCTTCCGGATAAACTAAAGTAAAGCAATTCTTTCCATCTTCTATATGGATATTTTCCGCCCGGTAGTCACACCCTTCCGAGGTTCCGAATAGTGTGACCGGGCATTTCATCGTTCCGGAAGCCTGACGCAAAAGCAGATCGTCGCCATTCAGGAAAATACGCTGCTTCTCTGTAAAATTCATAGCAATTTTTAGTTTTTCTCTCATCGTATTCTCTTTTTTCCCAAATTGGGCGATATGTGCCTCGCCGATATTGGTCACTACGGCCACATCCGGCTCTACAAAACGGACCAGATTTTCCATCTCACCAAATTCACTGATACCCATCTCTACCACGGCCAGTTCCTGCCCGGCTTCCATACG
>CABRLU010000267.1 GCA_902471845.1 uncultured Lachnospiraceae bacterium
CGAATCTGTTCTTCAAGCCTTTCGATATTCGATGCGGCGGCCAGAGCCGTTACCCGAAAATCATCTTTATAATGACGCACCACATCCAGAGTCTGAGTTCCAATGGAACCGGTAGACCCTAAAAGCACTATATTTTTCATCTGTTCCTACCTCGCTTTTACGCACCAAAATAAATCGCCAGAAAATAGACAATCGGCGCTGTGAATAAAATGCTGTCGAACCGGTCCAGCACACCACCGTGGCCCGGAATCAGCTTGCCGTAGTCCTTGATTCCCGTATCCCGTTTAATAGCCGACGCCGTCAGATCGCCGACAACAGCAATGACCGCACCAACGCCGCAGATGACGCCACAGGCTGCAACCGCATTGCCAAGGGACGGCAAATGGCTGCCTGCCAGAGCCCCATAGGCCATACCAAGCAAAGTGGCGCCGACAATGCCGCCAATCAGTCCCTCAACGCTCTTTTTCGGACTGAGTTTCGGCGTCATCTTATGTTTTCCGATCAACATGCCCACACAATAAGCGCACGTATCATTTCCCCAGGCGCTTAAAAATACCAGAGGAATGATAAACAGACCGTCGGGCAATTCCCGTATCTGATATAAGTGCATCATCAGCACCGGCACATAAATCAGTCCAAAAACGGAAAAAGCAATCTGATCTGCTTTAAATTTCGGAAAGGTAAACACGTATACAGCACAAATGACAAGAAAACCGGCGATAACAGCCATAAACGGATCGCCTGTAAAATGTCCGCCTGCATTTTCATGAAGAAGAATGCAGTACAAAACCGTCGTTATACATCCAATCCATCCGGGAAACGTCCGCTCAATACGCATCGTTTTATAAAGTTCATACAAACCAATGAGCGATAACAGGGATACAACCAAAAACCATATATTGCCGCCGGCCATAATCGTCAGGAATGCCACAATGACTAAAACAATGCCGCTGGCCAATCGTGTCCAGAACATAGTATCCCTCCTTAAATGCCGCCGAAACGACGTTCTCTTCCATTATATTGACGAATAGCACGGACTAATTCATCCCGATTGAAGTCCGGCCATAAAACTTCCATAAATAAAAATTCTGTGTAGGCCAGCTGCCAGAGCAGGAAATTGGACAGACGCTGTTCTCCGCTGGTTCGAATAAGCAGATCCGGGTCCGGAATATCCCAGGTATCCAGATAGCTGTTGAACAGTTCTTCCGTCACGTCTTCTGACTTAATCTTTCCTTCCTCCACATCTTTGGTCATGCGGACCATGGCCCGCCGCATCTCATCCCGGCTGCCGTAATTAATGGCAATCGTGAAATTCAGGCCTGTATTTACCGCAGAAACCCGCTCAAGTTCCTCAATGGATTCCCGGATATCCTGACTCAGCCCGGTCTTGTCACCGATCACCCGGACACGCATATTATTCTTTGTCGTCCGTTTAATGCAATCCTTTAGATAGGAGCGGAGCAGCTTCATCAGTGCATCCACTTCCTTCTGAGGCCGTTTCCAGTTCTCCGTAGAAAAAGCATAGACTGTCAGATATTTAATTCCCAGATTCCAGGCATCCTCACAAATCTGCTCCACGGTTTTACTCCCCTGAGCATGTCCATAATTTCTCGGCATCATTCGTTTTTTGGCCCATCGGCCATTCCCATCCAGAATAATCGCCACATGGTTCGGAACTTCCAAAAGTTCTCCATCAATTTCTCTCTGCATATTTCCATTCCTTTCCAGACACAAACAGTCATGAACAGGAAGAGGCTGCCGAAATCCGACAACCTCCCTCTCGTCTTGTTTTATCCCAATGCTCTTATACAGTAAGCACTTCTTTTGTCTTTGTCTCTGCAGCCTTATCTACTTCGGCGATGAATTTATCTGTAAGCTTCTGAACAGCTTTCTCCAGATCATCTGCCTCATCTTCAGAAATTTCTTTTGCTTTGCTCCATTTCTTTAAAGCATCATTCGCATCACGACGGATATTACGAACGGCAACCTTTGCTGCCTCGCCTTTTTTCTTAACATCCTTCGCCAGCTCTTTACGACGTTCCTCAGTAAGCTCAGGGAACACAAGGCGAATCGCTTTACCGTCATTGCTTGGTGTGATACCGATATCGGAAGCCATGATTTCTTTTTCGATGGCTTTGATCAATTTGGATTCCCAAGGCTGAATTAAAATAACCCGCGCTTCCGGAACTGTAATATTACCCACCTGCTGAATCGGTGTCGGCGTTCCGTAATAGTCTACCACCAGTTT
>CABRLU010000268.1 GCA_902471845.1 uncultured Lachnospiraceae bacterium
TGTTCTTCAAAACCGCCGATAGGGGAGCAAACCTTAAAATAGGCGCACGAAATTATCTGCCCCGGTCAACGGTTTTTTTCTTTCCCCGGACGGGGCAGATAACTTATTATGCAGAACGGAGCCGATTTGAGCTAATCGGTTCCTTGTACTTTCTCCTTCAGCTTTCGGAAAGATGTATCACTGATGGCGTGTTCAATCCGGCAGGCGTCTTGTTCCGCTGTTTCCTGATCGACGCCAGCAGCCACAAGCTGCTCCGTAAAGAATTGATGGCGTTCATAGATTTTCTCTGCCACCTCCCGGCCTATATCGGTCAGGTGGAGAAATCCATCCTCGTCCATTGTCAGAAAGCCGCCATCCCGCAGAACGCCCACCGCATGACTGATACTCGGCTTTGAAAAGCCCATGTGCCGGGCAAGATCAATGGAGCGGACCATGCCCTGCTTCTTTTGAAGAATCAGCACAGCCTCCAGATAATCCTCCCCGGACGCATGAATCTTCATCAGTTCCTCCTTTATGCTTATTGTTGAATCCTCCAGCCCTCAGCCTGTTCCCGAATCTTAATAAATTCCTGATAGGTTCCCCTTTGAGCCAGCAATTCCTTATGGGTTCCTTTCTGCACGACGGTTCCACCATCAATGACAAGAATTTGATCCGCATTTTCAATCGTCGCCAGTCTATGGGCAATCGTTATGATTGTTTTACCATGTGTCAGTGCGGAAATAGCCTCTTGAATCAAATGCTCATTCTCTGGGTCAATGCTGGCCGTGGCCTCGTCCAAAATGACAATCGGCGCATCTTTCAGCATGGCTCTGGCAATCGAAATCCGCTGCTTTTCACCGCCGGAAAGAGAAGAACCGCCCTCCCCAATGACGGTATCATATCCATCTGGCAAGGCCATAATAAAGTCATGGCAGCGCGCTTCTTTTGCAGCGGCAATCATCTGTTCCTCCGAAGCGTCCGGGCTGCCGAATTTGATATTGTTACGGATTGTATCCCGGAACAGATATACATTCTGGAACACCATACTGATATTTTTTAGTAAGCTGTCACAGGTAAATTCTCGAATATCTGTTTCTCCTAAAGTGATTTTTCCGGCGTCAACATCATAAAAGCGTGCAATCAGGCTGCACAGGGTAGACTTGCCGCTCCCGGAGGGACCTACAATCGCTGTTGTGGTATTCTGCGGAATCGTGAAATTCACATCATGCAATACAGTCCGTTTATCGTAACCAAAGGATACATCCTGAAAAGTAATGTCATACGAAGTCGGTGTAATATCTTTTCCGTCTTGGTCGATATATTCTGCATTTTCCAGAGCTTCCAGCTTATTCATAGCGGAATCTATAAGACCCAGCATGTGAGCCGCGTCGTTAATGTTTTCCACACTTCCAAAGATTACGAAAGAAAACAGAACAAACATCAGGAAATAAGCAAGACTCATTTGCCCGTTAAGTGTCTGCCATGCACAGATAAACACAATCCCCATAGATGCCAGTTTTAAGGAGAACAGATGCAAGCAGTTAAATGGCGTATAGCCTTTTTCTACTTTGATATGAATATTTTTCAAATCCGTATTTGCCTTGCGAAAACTTTCGATAGAAGCCCCTTCCTGTCCGAACGATTTAACGATGGACAGCCCGCGGATATATTCAATCGCAGAGCCAGACATATCCTCCATGGCCTGGTGCGTGATAGCAGCGGTCTTTTCACTATGCCTGCTGATACCATGTAAGGCCAATGAGGAAAAGGCAACGCCGACAACAGAAATCACTGCTGCGGCTGGACTCAGGAAAAGGAAACACAGGAGAATTGCAATAAACTTTGCATATCCGTTGATGATGATGTCAACCATCTTCATTCCCTGCAATTCAAGTGTGGATAGCTCCGTGGTAACACCTGTCAGAATATCGCCCACGCTGTTTTTAGAAAAATATCCCAGAGGAACCCTTTTTAGCACATCGCCCAAATGGATTCGCTGTCCTGCGGCCACTTCATAACCAATGCTTTCCTGCAATACCGCCCGCAGATAAGAGAGTAGAAAGTTAAGCGCAATCGAGCCAACAATAATCCAAAGTGTCTGCCAGATCAGGGCGGATTCTATTGTGCTGCCTGTCCAATAAGCCGCGATTGTTTTATCAAGAGCATAAGCAGCAGCCATTGTAGGGATCGCCGTAGACAGGCTGCTGAAAAAGGAAAAAACAGAGC
>CABRLU010000269.1 GCA_902471845.1 uncultured Lachnospiraceae bacterium
TTTTAAATCCGGCCCTCAGTCATTCTGAAGCAGCCGAACGGCTGCACCGCCAGATTACCGAGTTAAAGGCACGACAGCGTTCGCTGCTTATTTCCAGTGGATTTCCGGAGGACTATCCGGAGCTTCACTACATCTGTCCGATATGCAAAGATACCGGTTTTTCAGGTAATGACCTGTGTACCTGTTTTCGTCAGGCCGCAGCTCAGAAAATTTATGACCAGTCGCGTATTGCACCGATTCTCGAAATAGAAAACTTCGATACCTTTAACATCGGCTATTATTCTGAGGCGACAGATCCTCGTTTCGGCATCAGTCCGGCAGAAAATATGCGGACCATTGTTTCCAGATGCAAGGCCTTTATCCGCGATTTTGACCAGCGCTTTGCCAACCTCTTTATCACAGGAAATACCGGCGTCGGAAAAAGCTTTTTAACCCATTGTATTGCCAATGAGCTTCTGAAGGATTCCCGTTCTGTGCTTTACATGACAGCTTTTGATTTAATCGAAGCCTTTGAAAAGCACACCTTCGGCAATGCGGATGAGCTTGAAGACACATTTTATGAGGATACACTGTTTGATTCCATCATGAACTGCGATACGCTCATTATTGATGATCTGGGAACAGAAACAGTCAATAATTTCACCGTATCCCAACTCTTCCTCTGTCTGAATCACCGCCAGGAATACCGGAAATCCACGATTATTTCCACAAATCTTCCGGTGGAAGCGATTCAGGACATTTACAGTGAGCGAATCTCTTCCCGGATTATAAGCTATTATCATATTTTCCTTATTTTCGGAGAAGATATTCGTATTAAGATTGCCCGTTCCAGATAATGTTCTTCAATAAGTGCAACATTATCCAACGACTTTCGACAAAATTCTTGACAATAAAGATATAAATAGTTCATAATATTTTATTGGTTATAAAACACAAACTTATTAATAAAAACCCTAAAAAGTACGGAGGTAAATCATGAGTCAGCTCAACATCGATTTCAAAGAAACCATCCCTGTTGGTCAATTGGGAATCATCCCTCTGCAGAGCAGCTGGGAGCTTGGCAAAAAGGTCAATGAGTACATTGTTTCCTGGCGTAAGGAACGCGAAAGCGCACATAGCGGAAACATCCTTTTCGAAAACTACAAACAGGACACTTACATTATTGATGCAAAATGTTCCCGTTTTGGTTCCGGAGAAGCAAAAGGCACAATCAATGAATCCATTCGTGGAAAAGATTTGTATTTAATCGTTGACATTACCAACTACAATATTGAATACAAATTATGCGGCCATATCAACCGTATGTCACCAGACGACCACTATTCCGACTTAAAACGTCTGATCGCTGCTGCTTCCGGTAAAGCACGCCGTATCAACGTTATCATGCCTTTCCTGTATGAAAGTCGTCAGCATAAGCGTACAGCCCGCGAATCCCTCGACTGTGCACTGGCACTTCAGGAATTAATGAGCATGGGTGTTGAAAATATTATTACCTTTGACGCTCACGATCCTCGTGTTCAGAACGCCATTCCGATGAGTGGTTTTGAAAGCATTCAGCCGAACTACCAGTTTATCAAGGCTCTTTTCCACTCCGTAAAAGACCTGACCGTAGACAGTGACCATATGATGATCATCAGCCCGGACGAGGGAGCTATGACCCGTGCCGTATATTACGCAAACGTCCTCGGTATTGATATGGGTATGTTCTACAAACGCCGCGACTATTCACGTGTTGTAGACGGACGTAATCCGATCGTTGCCCACGAATTCCTGGGCGCATCCGTTGAAGGTAAAGACGTTGTTATCATCGACGATATGATTTCTTCCGGAGAAAGTATGCTCGATACGGCCAGAGAATTGAAAAAGCGAAAAGCGAATCGTGTTTTTGTCGCCTCAACTTTTGGCCTCTTTACAAATGGTCTGGCTGCCTTCGATAAAGCTTATGAAGAGGGTACGATCAGCAAAATTCTGACAACAAACTGTATCTACCAGTCGCCGGAATTGCTTTCCAGACCATACTACGTGAATGTCGATCTGAGCAAATATATCGCTCTTCTGATCGACTCTCTGAATCATGACCATTCCATCAGTGAATTACTCGATCCAAATGAAAAGATTCATAAATTATTAAACAAGTATAACAATCACGAAATCTAATTTTTAACTTCAAAAAGAGGGAGT
>CABRLU010000270.1 GCA_902471845.1 uncultured Lachnospiraceae bacterium
TTCAGAAGTACATTAAATTTTATGCTGCTCCACATATTCCCAGGAATAGCTTTCAAGCTCCTCTTCTCCTTTGTAAAAAAGAATCACATGTTGATATCCTTCTTCTTTTAAGTCATTGGCTTTCTGCTCGCAATCTTCCAACGTGTTAAAATTGTCTTCGATCCATGGTTCACTGACAGAAAAGCCATTTCCGCTTTTATCGGCATAAGCAATGCAAACATCTTTCATGGCTGCCTCCTTATTGAATTTCTATTCTTTTAATGATTTCACAATCATTTTTACATTTTGCGCATCACCGTTATGTGCTTTCCGGTGGTGCGTAGTTTCTTTAATATATACAGTTTTTCCGGACTTATATGTCCGCATGTGTCCGCGGGTCTTCCAAGCGTCTACGTGAAAATTCCGCACAATATTTATGCAAATTTCAACTGTCCATTGCGCTCAGTTTGGATTCTGTCTGGGCGACAAATGGGCTGCCTTTCTGCTTTGCACAGTTCAGGAAGATTCGCTTTTACAAGGGCGGCTGGTATGGGTGGGCAAACGGCATTGCCACATCTTTTAACCTGCTCTGCTCTCTGATAGGTCTTTCCCGTATAGTCATGATCGATGATATAATCACTTGGAAAGCCCTGGCATCCATAAAGTTCCTGTGGTTCCAGCATTCTCAGCCCAATATCTACGATTTGATAATCCGTTCCTGAAATTGTAACAAGCCCGAATTTATCTTTGGTAGTTATGACATTTAATGGTTCTTTCAGGTCTCCTTCGCTACGATTTCCATAGAATTTCAAAAGAAAGGCTCTTACTTCACCGAAATGTCCGTCTCCGGCTGTGATGGTAGGAAGAGGATTCCGAATGTCCTTTCCATCGCAGTGATTATTCATCTGAACAAGAGTTGCAGCCACAATGCTGTTATGATCCCATGCAGTAACAGTAGGTAATGGATTTTTCATGCATTCTCCTGCTCCTTTATATCCTCCTGAATAATATTTGTGCAAAAATGCAGAAATTTTTCCTGATTTGCAGGGAGCAAGCGTCGGCCGCACAATTCCATACCCATTTTTCGCTGTGATTGTAGGGAGCGGGATGTGTAAATCCCCTGCTTTCCGATCTCCACCGTGGTTGCATTGGACAAGAAAAGGTTCTGGGTTCTCTAAGATATATTTTTGGATTCCTCTTGCAATCCGCTCCATCGTTTTTGGAGAAAGCGGTCTTTGCGCACGGATGCCATATTTTTCCTTAATTTCTTCTGCCGTATCAAAAATACTTGGGCAAGGACGCTGAAAGTCGATTTGCGTGTAGGCTCCCAGATATGGCTTTAAATGCCCATTTTTGACTTCTGGGCTATCAGCCGGCGCATGCGTAGGTGAGGGCCATACAATAGGCTTTCCGTCGCATCGAGCAATCAGAAAAAATCTCTTTCGGGTTGTAGGTGCGCCATAATCAGCAGCAATCAGCTCTCGATATTGAACCTCATATCCTAAATCATTGAGCTGATGAACAAATTTCTGAAATGTTGTGCCGCGTTTGGCTTTGATTGGATGATGCTGCCTGTTAAGAGGCCCCCATCCTTTGAATTCCTCTACATTCTCCAGCATAATAACTCGCGGACGTACTAATCCCGCCCATCTGCAGGCTACCCAGGCCAAGCCACGGATGTTCTTATCCTTGGGCTTTCCGCCTTTTGCTTTGCTGAAATGTTTACAATCTGGTGAAAACCAGGCAAGCCCTACTGGACGTCCATTGCAAACCTTAACAGGATCTACCATCCATACATCTTCGCAATAGTGTTTTGTGTTTGGATGATTGGTCTGGTGCATTCGAATTGCCTCTGGATCGTGATTTATAGCAATATCAACGCTATAACCAGTAGCAAGTTCAATGCCTGTACTTGCCCCGCCACCGCCAGCAAAGTTGTCAACGATTAATTCTCCGTTGATCATGTTAATTCTCCTTTTTTGACAAAATGTATTTCAGATCTAATTTGTATACTCCTTTCCTCGTTTATTGATCTGATACTGATAGAATTAGAAAGACTGTAAAAAACAAAAAATGCAGGTCTTTTTGGGGGCGGTATTTGCAATAAGAAAAGGGGATGCTGCTCGCACCCCCTGGGTTGTTTATTTCGTTTTCCGATATCCGCGTTCAATATTTTCGTCTC
>CABRLU010000271.1 GCA_902471845.1 uncultured Lachnospiraceae bacterium
GCCGGAAGCGCTGTTTTTAAGGCATGTATGGATTATGCCATCTCCCATGGTGCTGAAAAAATCACTTTAATTTCCAACCATATCCTCACACAGGCACTGCATATTTATGAAAAATTCGGCTTTAAGCGCATTGCTCTTGACCGCGGGGATGAATATGAGCGAGCCGATGTCCAGTGTGAATACATCGTACCTCGCCCTCTTCCATCCAATTAAAATCTTAAAATAAACCGGACGATTCCGTACATAAAACGAACCACTGCATTCTGAGCCAAACTCATTGGAATTGATAAGATGCCTGTCACTGCAAGAATCGCCAGAACAAAATAACCGTAACGGTTGACATGCTTTTCCATATAATTTTCATCATCATGGACTAAAATTCCAAAAACCTTTGAACCATCCAGAGGCGGAATCGGAATCAGATTAAAAACACCAAGACCGATATTTAACACCGCAAAATAATTGAGCAGATTAAACAGATAGACAAGAAAGTTACCTGCATGGCCCGCTGCAAATTTATAAATCAGACCCATTCCAAACAGCCCGATAAAGGCCATGATAAAATTGGCTGCCGGTCCCGCCAGGGCCGTACAGAAGACGCCTTTTTTCCGGTCTTTGTAATACCAGGAATTGATTCGCACAGGTTTTGCCCATCCAAAGTGGAACAGGATCAGGCAAAGTGTTCCCATCACATCCAAATGATGAAAAGGATTCAAGGATAATCGACCATCCTCCTTCGGCGTTGGATCGCCCATTTTCCATGAGACATAGCCATGGGCAAATTCATGCCCGGTAATAGCCAGCAATGCCGCCGGAACAATATAGATTAAATCATTGTAGTTCATTTTATCACTTCCTAATAATATCAGAAATGCTCTGCCTTCGGGCAGAGCACTCACAAACTCTAAAATACATTGGTTACCAGCCAAGGAATAAAATAAGTGATGACACACATAATGATTGTTGCCATAAAGATACCAAGGATAACCGCCGGAAATGCCTTTTTAAATTTAATATTCAGCAACGACGCGATTAACGAGCCCGTCCATGCACCGGTCCCAGGTAATGGAATTCCGACAAAGAGCATCAATCCAATAAATTCATACTTTTGAATCTGTTCACTTTTTCCCATAGATTTCGCTTCCAGTTTTTCAATCTTCGGCTTGAGCCACCGTGTTTTTTTCATCCAGTTAAAAATCGGTGTGATAAAGGCCAAAATAAACGGTACCGGAATAATATTACCTGCGATACAGAGGCCAACAGCCTGAAAAAGTGGAATTTTCAAAAGTGAGGCCGCGACCAGACCGCCACGAAGTTCCAAAATCGGAACCATGGAGATAATAAAAACGATCATCTCTTTGGACACAACACCGCTCAGATTGGTGGTAAACCAGGTAATCAAAGAATCTGTCATACTGCTGTTCCCTTTCTCTTCTCTTTTTTAATTCGTCTTTTTTTTAATTTATTGGTCACCTTGTATCCAATACGGATTTCCCGCTCAAATGCAAAAGCTGCCATAATACCGCATAATATCATTTGAATGCATGCGGTGATTTGATTTATCCGCTTCTGTGATAACTTCATGTTCACATCTCCCTTCAAAGGTTTTCAGTCATTTCTACATTCTATCATAAAATAATATCGGATACAATCTTAATCAATAAAAGAATCATAACACAAAAAATCATCGGACGTATAAAGGCCGCTCCCCTTTTCAACGCCATACCGGAACCAAAATAGCTGCCCAGAACATTACAGACAGCAGCCGGCACAGCGACCATCCAGAGAACATTTCCGTTCACCGCATAGGTAATGAGCGATGCATAGTTGGACGCCAGATTGAGAATCTTTGCATTGCCCGATGCCGTCTTTAAATCGTATTTCATTAGAATTGAAAAAGCAATGATAGCAAAAGTTCCCGTCCCCGGCCCTACCATACCATCATAAAAACCAATGAAAAGACCAATCAGCAGCGCAAACATCACTTTTTGCCTTTTTGAAAGACGATCCGAATGATCCTCCGCCCCATATCCCCGGTTCAAAAAAATGACTACCGCCGCAACAGGCAGAAAGACAATGACGATCCGTTTTAAAATCTGGTCATCCAATATCAAAACAATTCTCGCTGCCACACCTGAACCAACGAAGGAG
>CABRLU010000272.1 GCA_902471845.1 uncultured Lachnospiraceae bacterium
GAATCCACCATGCTCTCCCTGGATAAAATGATCGCATTGAAATACACCACCTCCATGGGCCGGTGTAAAGGCTGTACCAACAGCTGCCATCTGACCATCAACCGTTTCAGCGGCGGACGTCAGTTTATCACTGGCAACCGCTGTGAAGTTGGTATCGGAAAAGCTAAAGCCGACAATAATATTCCGAACTTATTTGACTATAAATACAAACGTATTTTCCAGTATGAACCGTTGACCGAGGACAAGGCCAGCCGGGGTAAGGTCGGTATTCCGCGTGTGCTGAACATGTACGAAAACTACCCATTCTGGTTTACTTTCTTTACAAAACTGGGATACCAGGTTGTTTTAAGTCCTCAGTCCTCTGCCAATATTTATACGTTGGGCATTGAATCCATCCCAAGTGAATCCGTATGCTATCCGGCCAAGCTGGTGCATGGACATATCATGTGGCTGATCAAAAATGGTGTAGACTTTATCTTCTATCCGAGCATTCCTTACGAGCGGGACGAGGTGGAAGGCGCCAATAACCACTATAACTGCCCGATTGTTACATCCTATTCGGAAAATATTAAAAACAATGTGGAAGAACTGGCTTCTGAACATATTAACTTCATGAATCCATTCCTCTCACTGGATAATAAGGACCATATTGTCCAGAGAATGACGGAAGAATTCTGTAAGACCACAGACGTCCGCCCTCAGGAGATTAAAGACGCTGTGGAGGCCGCCTGGATTGAACTGGCCAATGCCCGTCAGGACATGAAGGATAAGGGTGAGGAAACAATCAAATACCTTCGTGACAACAACATGAAGGGCATCGTTCTGGCCGGACGTCCATACCATATCGATAAAGAAATCAACCATGGTATTCCGGAGCTGATTACTTCTTATGGTATTGCCGTACTGACGGAGGACAGCGTTTCTCATCTGGCTGAGATTGAGCGTCCGCTCATCGTCTCCGACCAGTGGATGTACCATTCAAGACTTTATAAAGCTGCCCAGTTTGTCAAAACTCAGGAGAATCTGGAACTGATCCAGCTCAACTCCTTTGGCTGCGGTCTGGATGCGGTGACAACCGATCAGGTAAAGGATATCCTTACCGGTTCGGGACGTCTCTACACATGTTTGAAGATTGATGAGGTCAGCAACCTGGGAGCGGCCCGTATCCGTATTCGCTCACTGATCGCGGCAATCCGCCTGCGTGAGCAGAAACATATTCATGGCGATATTCATTCCAGCGCTCATGACCGGATTATCTTTACCGAGGAAATGGCAAAGGATTATACAATCCTCGCACCAAACATGTCACCGATTCACTTTGACATATTGATTGAAGCTCTGCGGTACAACGGACTGAAAGTGGATTTGCTTCCGGACTGTGATAAAGAAGCCATCGATATCGGACTGAAATATGTCAATAATGATGCCTGCTACCCTTCCATCTGCGTTATCGGCCAGATTATGAAGGCACTGCTCTCAGGCAAATATGATTTAAATAAAGTTGCTATCGCCATGACCCAGACCGGCGGCGGCTGCCGTGCCACCAACTATATCGGATTTATCCGCCGTGCTCTGCAAAATGCGGGCATGCACCAGATTCCGGTCGTATCCATCAATGCGGCGGGTCTTGAATCCAATCCGGGGCTGAAAATCACTCCGAAGCTTCTGATCGGAGCGATGCAGGCCATCGTTTACGGCGACGTATTTATGCGGGTACTTTACCGGATGCGTCCTTATGAGATTTATCCAGGATCGGCAGACCGTCTCCACAAATACTGGCAACAGGTTTGTATTGATTCCATTACAGGAAAGAACCGGAACAGTTTCAAAAAGAATATTCAGGGTATCATCCGCGATTTCGATCAGCTTCCGATTGATGAAAACCTGAAAAAGCCAAGAGTCGGTATTGTTGGAGAAATTCTTGTGAAATTCTCTCCTTCTGCCAACAACTATCTGGTAGATCTGCTGGAAAAAGAAGGGGCCGAGGCCGTTATGCCGGACCTTTTGGACTTCTTCTTATACAGTGCTTATAATAGTAACTTTAAATACGAAAAACTTGGAAAAAGCAAGAAAGGCGCTGTAATGGGCAATGCGGCTATTAAAGCCCTTGAAACGGTTCGGAAAACAGCCCGCAAAGA
>CABRLU010000273.1 GCA_902471845.1 uncultured Lachnospiraceae bacterium
AACGAGCATGAGTATACAATAGGACAAGCCACAAAAACTGCAAGCCCGTTAGCCGGCGCAACATTTAAACTTACGGGTGGAAGCCTTGGAGCAGATGGGATGACTAAGGAATCCGAAACAGATGGTTCCATTACGTTTGAAGGTCTTGACGCTGGTACATATACTCTTAAAGAAATATCCGCACCGGCCGGCTATGTAGTAGATGCTACAGAACATATGGTTGAAATTGCTGCACAATATAAAACCGGTACCGATGAGCTTGATTCTTATACTATTACTATTGATGGTGCAACGACATCCAGTTTTAAAGTAAGCAATACTGGTGAAAGCGATGTTACAATTGTTAAAACCGAGACCACAATTTTGACATCTCTGCTCAGCAACGTAAAGGCAACGGGTCTTCCTTCCACAGGCGGTGTTGGTACGACAATGTTCTATGTCATCGGCATTATTCTTGTGGCCGGAGCAGCAGTTCTTTTGGTTACAAAAAGACGTATGAATGCAAAATAATTCATGTTAAATCAAATGGGTAATTTCCCTGGCATCCGTATCTGGATGTCAGGGAGGACCCGATGTAAAAGATTATTTAGGGAGTATCTGTGAATGTTGTTTGGACAGTCAGAGAATGTTTAGAGATATTTTCTATAATAATGGATGTAATTTTCTTGTTGGGAGCTATGCATGTATGGAGTGGATAAAAAAGCACGCATCGACATTGGTGTTGTGTTTGGTTTTTTTAATTGGTGTTGGTTTGATCGCATATCCGTCTGTGGCGGATTATTATAATTCATGGCTGCAGCGTAATGTCATTTCCTCTTATGCGGAGAAGGTAGTCCATATGGATACAGACCGTTATGAGGAAATTCGGGAAGCGGCAAAAGAATATAATGAGGACATTGCGGCCCACGGGTTTAAGTGGACGATGTCGGATGAAGACAAGGAAAGATATAACAGCATATTGGATATCAGTGATTCTTCGGCAATGGGTTATATTGAAATTCCAAAAATCAATGAGAAACTGGTCATTTACCACGGCACGGACGAAGCAGTTCTTCGAACCGGTGTGGGGCATATGGAAGGAACAAGTCTTCCGATTGGCGGGGAGACAAGTCATTGTGTACTTTCAGGGCATAGAGGCTTACCTTCAGCAAAACTGTTCTCAAATCTGGACAGACTTGTCGAGGGAGATACATTTGCAATCAATATTTTGGATATGACATTGACCTATGAGGTGGACCAGATACGCATTGTCAATCCGGATGATCTGACGGAGATTACTCTGGAAGAAGGCAAGGACTACTGTACGCTGGTCACCTGCACACCTTACGGAGTCAATACCCATCGTCTTCTTGTCAGAGGCCATCGTGTGGAGAATCCAGACGGGGAGGCCAATGTTGTTGCCGATGCAATGCAGATTGAGCCGATTTATATTGCGCCTTTTGTGGCTGTTCCTATATTGATTTTACTGTTGATTTTAATGCTTATATCGACTCGTAAAAAGACGGGAAGAAATGGAGGGGAAAATAATGAGGAAAGTCAGAAGAATTATTAGCGTTTTCATGGCACTGTGTATGATATGCGCTATGAGTGTATTTGCCTCTGCCGAGGAAGCAGCGATATCTGCTATCCCGGATTATGGCCGTAAAGGATCCGTTACAGTGGATATTATCTCTACGGATACAGGAAAAGCTATACCGGGAGGGAAGCTGACGCTTTACAAGGTGGCTGAGGCGGCTGATGAGGATGGCAATAACATTTTCCGGCTTACGGAGGCATTTAAAGAAAATGGTGTAGAGCTTGAAGAAATCACAGAGTCAGATTCGGGCGCTGAGGAACTGGCATCCCGGCTGGAAGCTTATGTCAATAGCCATAAGCTGGCAGGGGAAACGGTGACGGTAGATGATAAAGGACAGGCAGTTTGGAAGGATTTAGAGCTTGGACTTTATCTCATTGTGAATACGACGGCGGCCGAAGGATATGCGCCGGTGAATACGTTTTTAATCTCTGTGCCGAGATATTTGGATGGAAGCTATGTGTATGATGTTACAGCCAGTCCGAAGATGGGAACGGCGGATAAGTTGGCGTCTACGACACTGAACCCGAAACCGGCCGTTTCGGGAGGAAAGCTGCCG
>CABRLU010000274.1 GCA_902471845.1 uncultured Lachnospiraceae bacterium
GTCTCTTCCTCTGAAAGGAATTGAGCAGGCCATAGACGCTGTTTCTAAAAACTACGACATGGTCATCCTGGACGAATATAATATGGCACGCTGGTATGATTTGGCAACAGAGGAAGAGACGGAAAAAATTTTAAAAGCCCGCCGCCCTGAAGTAGAACTCATTTTTACCGGACGGAATGCGCCGAAAGAAATTCTTGACGCCGCCGATTTGATTACAGAAATGAAAAAGATACGCCACTATTATGACAAAGGCGTACCTGTACGAACCGGTATTGAAAATTAAATAAGATAAAAAACGGATACTCCGTTCCTGAAGCATATTATATGCCCACAGGAATATTCGGAAGTATCCGTTTATATTTACCACGTTCTCGGTATCTCGGGAAAATGATCAACAATCATCATGTCCGCCAGTATATTTGCCATCAATTTATCATCTTCGTCATACATTTCCGCGGCAATAACAATTGTTGTTCTGCCGTTGTGGGTAATATGGCTTTTTACACGGATTCTGGAACCCGGTCTCGCATTACGGATAAAACTCATCGTAAGGCTGACTGTAACGACTACCGCCCCGACAGATGCCCCTGTAACTCCTGTCACCGAATCGGCAAGTGCCATCATAACACCGCCGTGGAGCACCTCTCTGTGGTTCGTGTGTTTTCTCGGATCTGTCAGTAAACTGACCGTCACTTTCCCGCAACGGATATCATCAATATCAATATGAAAATAGTCGGACATAAAATGGTTGGGCACGTATATTTCCCGTATCCGCGCGACAATTTCCTCCGGCCTTGTAAGCTGCTTCACCGCCGCCAATCTTATCCCCCCTTGCTTCATTCAGGAGAAGGCGGTACTGACTCTCCCTTATGAAGCCGTTCAATGGCTTCCTTAGCCGCATTTTGGGCGGCTTCTTTTTTATTCTTGCCTATACCGGTTCCAAGTGCTTTCCCATTAATGAAAAGTTCCATCCATATTGTCTTATCATGATCCGGTCCCTCATCACGGACGACCTCATACCGTATATCGACATCACCATTTTTTTGGGCAATTTCCTGTAAATCTGATTTATAGTCATGATCATAAATCCCCTGATCAACCAGATCAAGAAACTTCTGCATATGGCCCAGAATAAACTTTGCCGCCACTTCATAGCCGTTGTCTAAATAAACAGCACCGATCACCGACTCAAAAGCATTCCCAAGGATAGAAACGCGTGTTCTGCCGCCCGACATTTCTTCCCCTCTGCCAAGAAGCATATAATCACCTACATGGAAATTAGCCGCACATTCGGCACATGCCGGTTTGCACACCACGCTTGCCTTGGCACGGGTCAGATCTCCTTCCGGCCATTCGGGAAAACGCCGGAAAAGATAATCCCCTACTGCCAGATCCAAAACAGCGTCCCCCAAAAACTCGAGACGTTCATTGTCATGAACTTTCAGATTACGATGTTCATTGGCATAAGAGGTATGGGTCAGTGCCACATTCAGCAACTCCATATTATGGACAGGAATATCACTCTCTTTTGCAAAACGCCGGACTTCATCCAGCCGCTCCTGCTTCCTGCGCTCAATCCGGCTCATTCCTACTCCTCATAACGCCTCATAACGATAACCGCGTTATGTCCACCGAAGCCGAAAGAATTAGACATGGCCACGTTTACTTTTACATCTTTTGCACCATCTGTCACATAATCCAAATCACAGTCCGGATCGATTTCTTTCCGGTTAATAGTCGGATGAACCCTATTCTTTTCAATAGTCAGCACGCATACCACGGCTTCGATCGCACCCGCTGCGCCAAGCAGATGCCCTGTCATGGATTTTGTGGAGTTTACGGGAATTTCATAAGCATGCTGTCCCAGCAGCGCTTTAATGGCAGTACTTTCGTTCAAGTCATTCAAATGGGTAGATGTGCCATGGGCATTGATATAGTCCACGTCTTTCGGATCAATACGGGCATCTGCCAATGCCTTCTGCATGCAGCGGAGCGCCACCTCGCCGCCCGGCCGGGGAGCGGTAATATGGTAAGCATCACCGTTGGAGCCATACCCTGCAAGTTCAGCATAAATATAAGCGCCTCTCTTTTTCGCATGTTCCAGTTCTTCCAGT
>CABRLU010000275.1 GCA_902471845.1 uncultured Lachnospiraceae bacterium
TCAGTGTTATTTCCATGGATTCTGTCCTGCAGGAATGGCTCCTTCAAAAGCTGATCAAAGAACCACCAGAAAGTGACAGTGCGAAAGAACTGCTTTCTGGTATCTATGATATGGTGAGTGGCGAGATAAATTCATTACTGCTCAGCACTGCAAATAATTCAGAAATTGCATCTCTCAATCTTTCGGATGAGATGAAAATTGGGGAATTAGTAATCAATCCGAAAAGCAGGAGCGTTACTAGAATGGGCCAAGCGGTTTCCCTGACTCCTAAGGAGTTTGATATCCTGTATTTTCTGGCGGAAAACAGAGGAGAAGTATTTACAAAAGAGCAGATCTATAAGGCAGTATGGTCTGAAAATTATCTTTTAGATGACAGTAATATCATGGCATTTATTCGAAAATTGCGAAAGAAGATTGAACCGAATCCGGATGAACCAAAGTTTATACTTACGATTTGGGGGATCGGATATAAATTTAATGATAAGGTGTAAAACAGGCGGGCTGAAAGCAGTCCGCCAAATTTTTTGTAATTCTTGCTAAATCGCAAGGAAATCGCAAGACTTTGGTCATGTGATTCTCCTTGCTTTTTTTGTATTCTGTAAGAGGTCGAAGGGAGGCGGTATGTATGGTATACACAGATTTTGTTTTAAGAATTTCTTTATCCGTGTTGCTTGGATTTTTTATCGGATTGGAAAGGCAGTTGACCGGGCATCCAGCTGGAATACGGATAAATGTTCTGATCTGTATGGGAACCAGTTTTTTTACTTTATTTCCAATGCTTTATGGTTCCGATCAGGTGTTTCGTGTAGGAAGCAGCATTATCTCCGGTGTTGGATTCCTATGCAGCGGTGTGATCTTTAAAGACAGCGGTACGGTAAGAGGAATGAACACAGCAGCAACACTTTGGTGTACAGCGGCAATTGGCATTCTTGCCAGCACAGGAATGTTTACAATGGCAGTCTCCGCTGCAGGCATTTTGATTGGTTCAAATCTGATCCTGCGTCCGCTTGCAAGAAAGCTGAATCCGATTGCTGTTGGAGATGAATCTGAAAAAGAATACTGCATCACAGTACTTTGTCAGGAAATTGCAGAACAGGATATAAGACTTTTACTGATTAACAGTAATTCCAGTAAGACTTTGTATCTGAATCATCTGGAAAGTGGAGATGTTGTGGGTGATAAAGTCGAGATTATAGCGAAGTATTGTTCTGCAGGAAAACCGAAAAGTAATGTCCTGGAAAGTATTGTTGGTCAGGCATTGGAACTTCCGGAAGTAATCAGTGCAGGTTGGGAGGTGTTGTAGTTGAAAAAAATCAAAAGTGAAAGATGGATAATTTTTTTCATTCTTTATATTTTATTCACTGCAGCATGCAGTTGTGTGAGTCTTATATTTCCGGCTCACCAAATTTTGGTGATACAGGTCTGGTATCAAATATCTGTGGTTGTTTGGATTTTTTTAGCAGTTACGATGGTGAAATTGCTTATCAGGCTTCAGAAAATAAATAAGCTCATAACGAGAGGAATCAATGAAAGGAGAAGAAAACCATGAATTTAACCTGTATCTTTTTTGGTATCATTTTCACGATTGCCGGTTTTATGTTTGCATGTGGAAAAGGCCATATTCATTTCTCTTCTTGGAAAAACATGCCGCAGGAAGAGAAAGAGAAGATTAAAATTGTGCCGCTTTGTCGTAACATCGGTGAAGTCATTGCATTAAATGGATTGATTTTTCTGCTAAAAGGTCTATGGACAGGCTTTGAAAATCACTGGTTTGTGACTGCTATGGTTGCATGGTTTATTGTGGCGGGATTTGATCTTTGGTATATCGAGAAAAGTGATCGATATTATAAAAAATAATTGCAAAACAAGGAGGTAAAGACCAATGAATAAGAAAGAAAATCGTATGGCTGTTCGGCAGGCAGCACAGCAAGCTGTGATCCGTGACGAGCAGAACCACCGCATCGAACATGCGGCTACCAATCCGATTAAGGAGGTTTTGAAGAGTCTGCACACAACACTTCGTGGACTGGATGCTGAAAATATAGTGGTAAGTCGGACAAAATATGGAACGAATAAAGTAACGCATGAGAAGAAACAATCCCTTGCGAAAC
>CABRLU010000276.1 GCA_902471845.1 uncultured Lachnospiraceae bacterium
GGGTACGACCGCCGTTACCCCAATAACTGGCGTGCAGGTATATCTCTGGATTACAGAGATGGAAAGGGCAAGTATGATTTTGGCGGAAGAGGCGACAGCAAACTGTATGCCCTGTCGCTCTACGGCTCGAAAGATCTTGCCCGGGGCGCCTTTGTGGATATGGTCGTCAAAGGGGGTTATATAAAGAATAAGTTTACCCTGTATGACAGAGGAAGAAATCAGTTTACGGGATCATCTACCGCCAGAGGTTACAGTGTGGCAGGGAGATATGGAAAGCGCTTCGGAACGGGAGATTTCTACTGGCAGCCGCAGATCCAATTCACCTGGGCGCATTTGGAACCTGATGAATACGATGTTTCCAATAAAAGCGCCGTGATGACTGTGAAGGGGCAGTCTTTTGACAGTTATGTGGCGAGGGCAGGTATTGAAGCAGGACGTATCGGTTCTTTCGGTGATCTGTATGTAAGAGCGGGCATTGCCCATGAATTCGGCGGCAGAATTAAAGCGTCCTATTCCGCTGCTGACGGCGGTACTAAGGAAACCAGCTATGATTTTAAGGATACCTGGGGGGAATTAACGGTAGGCGGCACGTATAATCTGTCACCTGTAAGCCGTATTTATATAGATGTGACAAGAGGATTTGGCGGGGACTGGAAACGGGAGTGGCAGCTGAATGCCGGTTTCCGGTGCGAGTTCTGAGAAAGGCGGTGCGGAAGTAGTGTGGCAAACAGCAGGTATCGTGACGGTTCCGGCTGCGGTATAATACCCTGCTGCAAGGAAGCGGGGTATATATTTCATATTTCTGAAAAATAGAAAGATGGAGGAGCAGATTATGAAAGAATGTTCGAAATGGAAATCGGGGAAACGGTTTCTGACAGCGGCAATTACATTGTCATTACTCGGCAGTCTTGGTTTGTATAGTCCGGCGGCATATGCCGAAGAAGATTTTGAGGAGTACACTGGCAGCATAACAGGAAAGGAAGATAACGCGTCTGAATATGTTATGGCCCACATAACAAAGGATGGCGGGAAAAATTATAAATTTACCGATGATTCTCTTATAAAAACGAATCAAGGCGTCAAAGTGGGAGATTTGGATTATCCTGTAAATATTGACGCATCAGGGCATGTTTTAAAGTTTTATGGACATGTAAATGACAAACATACCCTTGTTCATGCGGTGGAAGCAAACTCTAAAAAAGGGGTTACTATTACTGCTAAAAAGTTGATTATTGACGCAGGGAATACAAAGAGTCGCGCTGAAGGAATCAGTGTAGGCGGGCAGGGCGGAACGAATAAGGATGCACCGTACAGGTTGACGATTAATGGAGATACGGATATCAGGGCTCATGGCGCCAATTACGGACTGGGCATGTATCTGTGCGGCAATGCGGAAGTCACCGTCAATGGGAACGTGACGATGAATACCCATGATGAAAAGAATCCCTGGGCGGTTTATGTGGAAAATGACGGTGGTTTCAGCTATTATGGCGGTTCCGCCATCTATGCCGGAAATAATTATGAACTTCAGTTGGGACCGAAGCTGACCGTTAACGGACTGGTGGATCTGAAAGTGAATGCCAATGGTGTATTTGCCAATGGCGGGCATTCGGATATTTACTTCCGCGGCGGAAATATAGAAATCAATAAAGATAATACCAAAGGATATTATGCGCTTCTGGCAGAGTGCGCCA
Organism: uncultured Lachnospiraceae bacterium; assembly: GCA_902471845.1. Lineage (GTDB taxonomy): Bacteria > Bacillota > Clostridia > Lachnospirales > Lachnospiraceae > Frisingicoccus. The sequence continues at coordinate 1,695 of CABRLU010000276.1, forward strand.
CTACCACGATGAATATGGAACGGGATGAAAATAAAGTGCCTGTCAGAGCCGGGAGTGCCAAAGTTACGATAAAAGGGAATGTAGGCGCATCCGCCGGCGCGATCAATGTGGCTGAGCCGGAGCCTTATACCCGTGTCAATCTGGGGCTGGCTACGCCTGATTCCAGCTGGACGGGGGTCGCTTATAATGCGTTTAAAGATGAAGGCAATGACGCCGGCGGCAAGAAATTTTTTGGAGAAATTAATCTGTGGCTGCAGAATGGTGCCTCCTGGACGAATGAAGCCTGGGGCGAACCGCCTGATGCTTATTTCGGAGAGGATTTTTCGGAAAGTCATCTGAAACGGCTGGTCGGCGGGGAAAGCGCCGATAAGGCGGGTCATATTTTCCAGAAACCCGGAGAGGATGAAGACA
>CABRLU010000277.1 GCA_902471845.1 uncultured Lachnospiraceae bacterium
CATCGGCGACGTGAAGGCATACCAAATCCTGTACATTGGAACATTCGCCTATGGAAATATAGTTAACATCACCTCTTGCGACAACACCGGGCCAAAGGCTGGCGTATCTGCTTATACGCACATCGCCGGCAAGGAATACGCGGGGTGCAACAAAAGCATCAGGATCAATTTTGGGACTCTTCCCCATAAAATTAAGATTGGAAAGTGTGTACATGAGGAACCTCCATGAAAGACAGAAAATAAAACTTATAAAAATTACCGCAAAGATTTTAAATACAGAATAACTTCTATCAATTAAGAAGTCATCTTTATTATATGCTTTTCTATAAATATTCGAAAGAAATTCAGATGAGCCCTGGAGCCGCCGCAAGGCGCCGTTCCGTTTCAGAAACGAGTTCCTCTACGATTTCTTTTGCAGATTGAATTTTTGTCAAATGGGTAAGGGACATGCCGGCCAGAATAAAACCATTTTCCGTATCGCCAAAAAGAGCCCCTCTCTTTGTGGTACCTGCAGAGATAGATGACAGTTCATCAGGTGAAGCACCGCTGTACTCCGCTTTCAGGTAACGATCGGAGAATCGGTTTTTGAGGCCTCTTACACTGTCGCCGGTGGTAAATCCTGTAACAACAGAATCCGTATCCGCTGCTGCCATGATAGCATCCTTCGCTTTCGGGTGGAGACTGCATTCTTCAGCTAGGAGGAAACGTGTACCCATCTGGACTCCGGATGCGCCCATAAGAAGCGATGCGGCGATACCCCGTCCGTCGGCAATACCGCCGGCGGCAATCACAGGAATTTCTATATCCGGCAGAACGTTCTCTAAAAGCGCCATGAGCGTCAGTTTTCCGTCGTGACCTCCGGCTTCCATACCTTCTACTACGAGAGCGTCGGCGCCATGGGCCTGTACCCTTTGTGCCAGTTTCACATTGGGAACGACAGGAATACATTTGATTCCTTTTTGGTGAAACGGTTCAAACCAGGGGATAGGGTTTCCTGCGCCAATGGTGACAAAAGGGACTTTCTCATCGCAAATGATTTGCGCTATGTCATCTTTATTATCATCTTGCAGCATCAGGTTGACACCGTAGACTTTTTGCGAACCGGCGATATCTTTAAAACGGCGGATATGGGACTGTACTTCATCAGGGGTAAATCCACCTGAACCAATGACGCCTGCACAGCCTGCATGGCTCATAGCGGCTGCCAGGACACCGTCAGAAATGTACGCCATGGCACCTTGGATGATAGGATAATCAATGTTGAGAAGCTTTGTGATTTTCGTATTCCAAGACATAATATTTCCTTTCTTTTCTGCGCATATACTAATGATTGAAAAAAATCATAAATAGAAAAAGATTAATGACTTGTATTCATTATATAACTACTGAAAGGAAAAAGAAATCGAAAAACATAAAAATTGATATAAGGAGAAAGTTAATTTTGTGCGAAATCAGCAGGATGTATTTCATATGGAAATTAAGACAGATTCAAAGCGGTTACGGGAAATAATGTTTCATTTATTTGTCTGGTTCAAGATAAGTATATACTACTTTTGAAAATGTTTATTGTTGTTGTAGCAGAAATGGCTGCGTGATATACTACATAAGTAAGGAGTCCTCAAAGTATGGTTCTGCCGCATACTTACAGAAGTCTTATGAGGTGGAAGTCACCATTTTATTGTTTTATTCCCGCCGCAAAAAGATATTGCCGGTTAGACTGCATGAGTGACTGCAGTATTTCTTTTAGGGCGCGGCTGTTTTATTGCGGTAAAATTTATTTTCCGGTTGGGTCTATAGGAGGGTGCAAGAATGACAAAAGTAGCAATTAACGGTTTTGGAAGAATTGGACGTCTTGTTTTTCGGGGGCTTCTTGACAGAACGGATCTGGATATTGTCGCCATCAACAATCCAAGCGGCCCGGAAACAGCTGCTTATCTTTTGAAATATGATACGGTTCATGGACGTTTGAATAAAAAGGTAGAAATTGATAAAGATGATCTTATTGTTGACGGGAAACGCATCCATGTATTCCAGGATCGGAATCCGGAAAATCTGGACTGGAGCGCTTACGGCACGGAAATCGTTATCGAATCCACAGG
>CABRLU010000278.1 GCA_902471845.1 uncultured Lachnospiraceae bacterium
CGTCAATTTCGTAGGAATTATCATTTCTGTAAATGAATAATGTTCCCAGTCGTTCACCGGCAATATCGATCGGTGTGATGATTGCCTCATAAGTCGATACATTATCACATGAAAATCCAAGTGTTAATAAATTAACATTCTCTTTGGTCGAAAGAACGCTGAGCAGACGTTCATTCAGCCTCGAATCGATATGACCGCCAACACTGTCACTAATTAACTGGTGAATACACGGCTGCCCGGACCGATTCTTTATACCCAGAATCTTACCTTTCTTGCTGATTACAAGAATATTGGACTCCAATATATCACTCAAGACTTCACATATGTCATTGAAAACAACCATATTGGAATTATTATTATGAAGAAGCTTATTAATCTTTCTAGTTTTGTCTAACAATTCAACGCTCATATCCATCCTCCTTTTTCATATTTACCATCTAATCAATATTTTAACACAATTGTTGAGACGAAACAACCATTTTTCAAACTTTTATAAACAAACAAAGCAATTCAAAAACAATTTAAAAAGCGATGAATTTCCAATCCATCTATCAGAAACCCATCGCTTTCTATCATTCCTATTTTAATTTTCAGGCATCTTTACCTTCCGTGCTGAAATATTCCTTCACCAGACGCACCACCGTTCCTGATAACAGGAAAAGTGCAATCAGATTTGGAATGGACATCAGCCCATTAAATGTCTCTGCAATACTCCAGAGCAGTCCCAAATCCACCGTAGCTCCCAAAATGGCCACCAGCGAGTAAACGACCATAAACGGCTTGATGACTCTGGAAGAAAACAAAAATTCTATACATCTGGCTCCATAAAGCCCCCATCCAATGATGGTCGAAAATGCAAAACAACACATGGCCACCGCTGTGAAAATAGAGACCCAGTTTCCGTAGGTTGATGTAAAACCGAGAATTGTCAGCTCCGCACCGGCCGCACTTCCATAGCCTACCGGCACACCGCTGCACAGGATGACCAATGCTGTCAGCGTACAAATCAAAATCGTATCTGTAAATACTTCAAATATTCCAAAAAATCCCTGTTTTACAGGCTTCTGTGTATCCGCACAGGCATGAGCGATCGACCCGGTACCAAGACCGGCTTCATTTGAAAAAATTCCACGGGATACGCCTTTTTGAACACTGAGGAAAAAGCCGCCCACAACACCTCCGGTAACCGCACTCGGATTAAATGCACCATAAACAATCGAATATAAAACATGAGGTACATTTCCAATATTTAAAAGAACAACACCCAACGCCAATATAATATAAAATACCGCCATAAAAGGAACCAGCTTTTCAGCAACACTCCCAATCCGCTTAACTCCGCCAAGCAGGACCAGGCCAACGAGTACGGCAATGGTAATGCCGATGATCATATTGGAAAGATTCACCGTCGACTCGGAAATCACATTATAATTCAGCAGTGCTGAATTAATCGCTGTAGTAATCGTATTTACCTGAGTTGCATTTCCCGTACCAAATACAGTCAAAACACCAAAGGCTGAAAATGCCACTGCCAGCCACTGCCAATGTTTACTAAGACCATTTTTAATATAATACATCGGTCCGCCGACCAAATCCCCCTGGGCATTTCTCTCCCGGAAGTGTACTGCCAGAGTTACTTCGGAAAATTTCGTACACATGCCAAGCAGCGCTGAAATCCACATCCAGAATACGGCTCCCGGACCGCCAATGGCAATTGCACCGGCCACTCCGGCAATATTGCCCGTCCCGACCGTTGCCGCCAAAGCGGTACAGACCGCTTGAAACGGAGTCATTGCCCCATCTGAAGCTTCCCGTTTGCGGAACATTCTCCCGATGGTCGTCTTTATAGCATATGGAAATTTACGAATCTGCAAAAAACCGGTACGAAGGCTCAAAAACAGGCCTACGCCAATAATACAGACCATCGCCGGAATACCCCAGACAAAATTATTGACTGCATTATTAATCATTTCAATCGTTTGTAACATAATCGAACCTCTTACTTCTGTTTTTTCTTTAATTATGAAAAATCATACCATATTTGGAAAAAAATGTCTATTTTTGAGGTTCTGTATTTTATAACTTCGAA
>CABRLU010000279.1 GCA_902471845.1 uncultured Lachnospiraceae bacterium
AAAAACCGTATAATTGCCCGCTTCTGTAACTGTATACATCGCAACATTTGTCCAGCTGATACCGCCGTCCCAGGAATAAGGCTGATCTGCCAGCCCTGAGCTGGCATCCGAGGCGCTGGCTGTCAAAACCAGACTTCCGCCTTCTCCCTCATACAAAACTCCGCCATCGGCAATACTGACCCGCACATTCGGCTCTGATTTATCAATATTATCTACCGTAATATTCTGCTTCGTTTCATTACCTAAAGCATCTCTGACAATAAAATCGATGGTTGTATTTTCTTCAATCGTAATAAAATTATCTTTTGTCCAGGTCTTTCCTCCATCAAAAGAATAAGCCCCCTCCGGATGAAGACCGCTGCCATAAGTTCTCTCTACGCTCTCTGTTTCACTGACATTTTCTGCCATCGTACTGCTTGCTGCGTCTGGCTGATAATCCTCACATTCAACCGTAACTTTCACCGGCCCACTGGTCCATTCCGATGTATCCTTAGCCACATGAATCATTTCCGGTCCGGTTGTATCAATATTCTGAACGTCTATCTGAATATCATCCGCTGCAGCTCCGCTGTTTTCTGTCGACTTCAATTTTACCGTATAAAGGCCATTTTCTGTCACCGTATAGCTTTCGCCGGATGATACACCCGTATTTTGCTCATTTTGCCATAAAAATGAAAACTCCGGCAGGACCTTGCCGTCATCCGGAACTGCCGAAGCCTTCAAAACAACTTCTTTCGTCCATTCCTCTGTATTTTTTTCGCAGCTGAATACCCCTATCTGCTGCTGTTTTGTATCTTTAATCGGCTGACTGTATCCTGTCTGTTCTGCTCCGTAAACGGCTGTAGGAATAGACAGAGCTATTACCAGCCCGGTTGCTGCAATTTTCTTAATCGCTGTCATTCTCCGATGTGCCTCCTGAATGTTTATATTTCATCACATTCATATATAATACCACCAGGAGAGGGGGGTAGGTCAAGAGAAAATGTCGAATTTTGTAACATTTATTTAATTTTTATGAAATATAGTTAATTTCTATATATAACTTTTTAACATATTGTTTAAAATTCGTTTTTAAGGCTCCGTGTAAACAGGGCATCCAATGCTTCTGACGGTTCCCGATTTTCATACAAAACTTCATAGACTGTATGACAAATCGGAAGTTCCACACCATATTCCTTTTCCAGCTTCATCAAAGCTTTAACCGTAAAATAACCTTCTGCCAGGTCATCACTCTGCTTTCCCTGGACAAATAGTTCGCCAAAGCGCCGGTTATGGCTGAACTCGGAAAAAACCGTAGCCTCATAATCACCCAGATGGCACAGACCATAGGCCGATAACTCGTTGCCACCCATTGCTTTGATCAGCCGGGCGACCTCCCGGGTTCCCCTGGACATCAGGGCTCCCTTTAAGGTAGACAAACGAAAACCATCCAACATTCCCGCAGCAATGCCAATGACATTTTTCGCAGCACCGCCGATTTCATTTCCAATCAAATCCTGTCCATAATAAAAGCGAATCAACGTGCTTGAAAATTCTTTTACAAGCAAAGATTTCGTCTCTTCATCTGAGCTGTCGATCACCATACAGTTTGGTATACCGTTTGTAAATTCCTGAACATGCCCCGGTCCTAACCAGACAGCCACCGAATTCGAGCTATCCAGATTTTCCTCAGCAATCTGGGATAAACGGCGCCCGGTCTCAATTTCAATTCCTTTCATACAAAGGACAATCTTCTTATCCTTCAGATTTAAAATTTTCAGTTCCTCCATCAGCTTTTGAAGTCCCTGAGAATTAATGGATATAATAACAACCTCCGAATCCGCTGCAGCGGATAAATTCGTTGTCAGGCCCACCGATTCCGGCAGAGTCAGCAGGTTATTCTTTCGTTCCTTTAAAAAACGCTGCATATGGGCGGAAGTTTCTCTTCCATATAGAAATACCTGATGTCCGATAGAATCCAGATACCAGGTAATAAACGAACCCCAACGTCCGCAGCCAATCACTGTAATCTTCATCTCTTCGTCTCCTCCATACAATGATACGTTATTAAGAATTAAGCGTGATGCCCGGCACCACGCTT
>CABRLU010000280.1 GCA_902471845.1 uncultured Lachnospiraceae bacterium
CGTGAGAAAGACCCGGAAATCTTTTTATTCGGAGCAACGGCTATTGGGCGTGATCTGGCGCCGAGAGTTTCGGCCAGAATCCATACGGGTTTGACCGCAGACTGTACAGGCCTTGATATTGATGAAGAAAGTAAAAACCTGTTGATGACCCGTCCGGCCTTTGGTGGAAATATCATGGCGACGATTGTGTGTGAAGAGCATCGGCCGCAGATGGCAACTGTACGTCCGGGGGTTATGAAAGCTCTGGTGGCAGATGAATCCCGTAAAGGCGATATTGAAGTGATGGACATTTTATTCAGCGCAGCAGACCAGACAGTGGAACTGTTAGAGGTTCTGAAAGAGGAACGGCAGATTGCTGATATTACAGAAGCGAAGATTCTTGTATCCGGCGGCCGCGGCATGGGGAATGCAGAAAACTTCTACGAACTGTTAAATCCTTTGGCGGAGGTCCTTGGAGGTGCCGTTTCTGCATCAAGAAGTGCGGTGGATTCAGGATGGATTGATCATGAATGTCAGGTCGGACAGACGGGAAAGACTGTTCGTCCGGATTTGTATCTGGCCTGTGGTATTTCCGGTGCGATTCAGCATGTGGCCGGTATGGAAGGCTCTGAATATATCGTGGCGATTAATAAAAATGAGACGGCGGCGATTTTTGAGGTGGCTGATTTAGGGATCGTTGGAAATGTGAATACATTACTTCCAAAGTTGGCAGCTGCCATTAAACAGTACAAGGAGGAAGCGTGATGTACACCCTGGGAATTGACATTGGTTCTGCTTCCAGTAAGGCTGTTATTTTAAAAGACGGAGCGGAAATAACAGCATCAGCGGTCATTCAGGCGGGGACGGGCACTTCGGGGCCCGGCCGCGTTATGGATGAACTTTTTAGAAATATTGATTTGGAACCTCAGGATATGGATTTTACCGTGGCTACAGGTTACGGACGGTTTTCTGTAGAAAATGCGGATAAACAGATCAGTGAGATCACCTGTCATGCAAAAGGTATTTACTATCTGATTCCGGAGGCCCGGACGATTATTGATATTGGAGGACAGGATGCAAAGGCGATTCAATTGGATGCAAAAGGCAATATTCAGAAATTTGTCATGAATGATAAATGTGCAGCAGGAACCGGTCGCTTTCTGGATGTTATGGCAAGAGTCCTTGAAATTCCACTAAAGGAGATGGGCGAGGCTCATTTTAAAGCGGATAAGTGGGCATCTGTCAGCAGCACCTGTACCGTTTTTGCTGAATCAGAGGTTATTTCTCAGTTATCCAAAGGGCTGTCTAAAGAAAATATTATTGCCGGAGTTCATCAGTCCATTGCAAGTAAAGCCTGTTCACTCGTATATCGTGTGGGTGTGAATGATGCCGTTGTCATGTGCGGCGGCGTAGCCCAGGATGCCGGTGTTGTGGATGCCATCGAAAAGGAGTTACAGCAAAAGATTACAGTGGCGCCAAATCCTCAGATTACGGGAGCCTTAGGGGCGTCTCTTCTGGCATATGAACTGTTCACACGTTAAAACCGGGGGAGGTTTATTTTAGGAGAAAGAAGGTAGAAAAATGGAAATCAATATCAATGAAGCAAGCGCTAAAGAATTATTGGCATATTATCAGGAAAAGCTTGATGAGGAGGCAAGAAACGCTCACAGCGAGGGACGTCTGGTCTGTTGGTCGGCGGCGTTATGCCCTTCCGAGTTTTGTGAAGCAATGGATGTTTCCATGGTTTATCCGGAGACCCATTCCGCCGGCTGCGGTGCGAAACGGTCATCGATGGACTGCCTGGAAATCGCAGACCAGAAAGGATATAACATCGATATTTGTTCTTATGCACGAACGAACATCGGCTATATGGAAATGTTAAAACAGGAAGCTTTAACTGGACAGACACCGGAGAAACTGGCAAATTCCAAGGCATCCAGAGTACCGCTGCCGGATTTCGTTCTCACATGTAATAACATCTGCAACACATTGCTCAAGTGGTACGAAAATCTCGCCCGCGAACTGGATATCCCGTGTATTATTATCGACGCGCCGTTCAATCATACCATGCCG
>CABRLU010000281.1 GCA_902471845.1 uncultured Lachnospiraceae bacterium
ATTGAAGCCACTCTGCCGTTGTAGACTCGAACCGAAATACCTTCAGGGGAACGGTCTCGTCCAATTCGAATGTCGAAACAACACCACGGTCATAAACAGCCTCTCTTCATTTGCAGTAAAAACGCACAATAATTTTATTCCACAGGTACAACTAAAATTGCAAGGTTTTTGTCAAATAAGTTTTCTTGTCACTCTGTGCTGCAATATACTTTTCCCGCACGATTTTCTTGTTGGGGATATCAATCTGCATAACCGAGAGATTGCCGATGTCCAAAGGGAGCTTGTCAATCATACTCTCAAAGATTTCGCGGTTTGGGACCACAAGCGTATACTTTGTTTCATTCCGAATAAGAGGATTGCTAAGCACCATATTTTTTAGAAAATTTGCGTATGCGTAGGCAGGTGCTACTGTTCCATCTTTCCCTAACACAGGCCGCTTATAGATGCAGAGATTAAAATCAAACGCCCAATATTCGATTGGGGCGTCTTTGACCTCAAACCAATAGTCAGGCAGCCAGTTTGTTTTTTGAAAATTCGCAAAGTTCACAGGTTCTTCAATAACCCAATCCTTTTCCGCACAGCCTTCTCTAATAAGTTCGACCAGATATCCCAAGCTGGCTGTGTTGTCATTTATCTGCTCAAGACTGCCATCCGGCTCCGGGTATGCGGTCTGATGCTCACTGGTTCCCATAAGCCATTCGTAGGTCGTGTGCGTAGCAGTTGCTATACGCTGCAGTAAGTCCTCAGAAGCATGTTTACTTCCGCGTTCTACCATAGCCAAATGGTTTGCACTAACGCCAACCGCCTGTGCAAGCTGTTTTTGCGTCAATGTAAGCCCTATTCGCGCAAGACGGACGCGGCTTCCCACTGTAGCTTCGACTTTTGGCATATTGATTCCCTCCCCATATAAAAATAAAAACGAAAAAGACTTGACAAAATGTCCAGCCATGGCTATACTATCAGATATAGAAGATATAGTCATCTGATATTTCAGATATACCGCAAGAGTGAAAAATATCATAGCTATTTTACAGCGTTTTGAGAAATAAATCAAGATTTTTGCACAGTGGGAGATGATACTATGCTTATGAGCCGTATTGAGGCCGCAAAATTTCTGGGCGTATCAACACGCACACTTGATCGACGGGCATCAGAAGGAAAAATCCGATATATTTCATCCTGTAAGGGCGGGAGAATCCACTATCGAGATTCAGATTTGGAGCGGTATATTAAAGAGAATACGCACAGGGGACGGAGATAAATGTATAGTAAATGCACCATCGACGGATACAATTACTATAAAGTACAGATTTCTATGCCTAATGGCAAAAGAAAAACTTTATATGGAAAAACTATAGCCGAGCTGCGCGAAAAAGAGGCAGCATTCCGGGAAGAAATGAAGAAACTGCCTGGAAAAAGCACATACACTGTTGCACAGTACACAGCGCTGCAATTGGAGCTATTTCAGCCCCACATCCAACGAGGTACATATATTGGATATGAGGAAAAAATCCGTTTGTACATCGCCGCACCGCCTCTAGGGGACAAACTAATCGCCGATGTGACTTCGGACGATATCAGCAGGGCTTTGACGCGAGTTGCTCCGTTATCTGAATCCACTTACCGCGGAGTTTTTATGCTTCTTCGCCGCATTTTCAGTGCAGCAAAAAGGAGCCACTTAATTGAGGAGAACCCAACTGATGGAATCCACAGCAAGGGGGGAACTCCCACAGCTGCAAAAAAACCGCTCAGTGACAAGGAAGTTGCCACTTTGTTAGATGCCATTGCGGGACTCCCTATAGAAACTTTTGTATTACTTGGATTATATGCAGGTCTACGGCGCGAGGAAAGCCTCGCACTCCAGTGGGATTGTGTTGTTCTAGAAAAAGAAACCCCATATATTCAGGTACGGAGAGCTTGGCGCATTGAGCACAACCAAGCATTCGTGTCGGAAACGCTCAAAACATCTGCGGCCAAAAGGGATATCCCAATTCCACCAATACTGGAGAATCATTTGCGGCAACTAAAGGCTACAACTAGATCGGAAGAG
>CABRLU010000282.1 GCA_902471845.1 uncultured Lachnospiraceae bacterium
TGATAAGCGGTTCGGTCTGGTGTTTCTGGCGGTGCCTCTTATTTTATTTTTTTATCATGGACAGGTGGCGGAGCGCTTTATTTCTCTTTTTTCCGGCGAGGATACATCGCTTTCACTTCGCCTGGCTTTGTGGGAAAGTACGATAGCCATGATTGAGGAACATCCTCTGCTTGGGGTCGGCTGGGGGAATTACTGGCTGGCTTATCCGGAGTACAACTTTTTTATAGAGGACGCGAGTGTCGTTATTTTCCACGCCCATGATATGTACCTCCATATCCCTGCGGAAGTGGGCATTCCCGGCGGCATTTTGTACTTCCTTTTCTTCTTCGGGCAAGGGGTGATGTCATGGCGGATTTGGCGCAGAGGAGTGGGCGTTATGAAACTTTTCGGGTTGTCGGGCATGCTTCTTGTCTTGTCGGCAGCCATAGACGGGATTGGGGATTATGCGCTTTTCAGCTGCCCGGTTTCCTGCTGCTTCTGGGCGTTGTCTGCGCTTTGTGTTTCAGAAGAAAGACGGGGCGCGGCAGAGTAAATCAATTATGCGGATCCAAGTACATATAAAAATGTATTTGTCCAATAGGAAAAATTTATAATCCCTGTTAGGGAATTTTGAGAAAGGATAAGCATTCTTTATGGGACTTTATCCGTAAAAGTATGCTATAATAAACAAGGTAATGAGCCACGGAGGGTTGTTTTACAGCGCCTTCATTCCGAATTGTTTTGATGAAGTTTGGAGGGGGACTACCGGGCTAAAGGTTCTGCGGACTGAGAAAAATAACGAATCGTCACCGCGGGCTTTTATATTTTATTTATTTTGGGAGGATGATAGTAATGATCGACATCAATGACAGTGAATTCCTTAGCCGTATCGAGCCTAAAGAACTGCTGGACAAAGTATGCGACGGCAAAACGGCAGCAGCCATGATCCAGCCGGGGGATATCCTGGGGATCAGCGGATTCACACCGTGCGGCTATCCGAAAATCACGATGCATGAACTGGCTGAACGTATGAAGCAGACACCGTTCCAGGTAGATGTCTGGACGGGTGCTTCCACAGGTTCCCAGATCGATACCGAACTGGTGGCAGTAAACGGTATCAGAAACCGTATGCCCTATCAGACAAACGCCAATCTGAGAAAAGCAATCAATGCCGGCCAGATCAACTATTTCGACCTGCATCTCAGCCATGTGGCACAGCAGATCCGTGAAGGTTTCTTCACCAATGTTAAGGGAGAACATGTAACCGGTCCGGATTTTGCGGTCATTGAAGCCTGTAAAATCGTTAACAGAGATGGTGAAATCGGTATCGTACCCACGACCGCCATCGGCAATTCTCCTGTATTCGTATCCCAGGGGAAAAAAGTCATCATTGAAGTCAATACCACCCAGCCGGTAGCGCTGGACGGCATGGCTGATATTTATGAAGTGGCGAATCCGCCGCATCGTGTGCCGATTCCGATCGTTAAAGCCGGTGACCGTATCGGCAAGACCTACATTCCGGTAGATCCGGCAAAGATTGTTGCTATTGTTCCCTGTGATCTGCCCGATGTTACCCGCGCCCTGGCTCCGCTTGATGACGACGCTGAAAAAATGGGCAACAATCTGGTTGATTTCCTGAAGAATGAAGTAAAACAGGGAAGACTTCCGGAAAATCTGCTTCCTCTCCAGTCCGGCGTAGGCAATGTGGCAAACGCGGTAATCAACGGCCTTGTCCATTCCGATTTCAAGAATCTGTCTGTGTATACGGAAGTTATCCAGGACGGCATGTTCGACCTGATTGATGAAGGCAAGATCGATATGATTTCCGGGACATCCCTGTCCCCGTCCCCGGATGGACTGAAACGCTTCCATGCCAATATTGAAAAATACAGCAAGAAGATCATCCTCCGTCCGCAGGAAATTTCCAATAACGGCGAAGTAGCCCGCCGCATCGGTGTAGTAGCCATGAATACCGCTTTGGAAATGGATATTTACGGTCATGTAAACTCCACGCATGTAACCGGTACCAAGTTGATGAACGGAGGATGATCT
>CABRLU010000283.1 GCA_902471845.1 uncultured Lachnospiraceae bacterium
CGGATGAAAAGCCGGAGCTGGAGCCGATACTTAAGGACCTTCTGGATGAGGCTGTGATGCGGGGAATTATTCCGGACAGCATTGTGTATCGGGACTTGTTCGACACAAAATTGATGAACTGTCTTATGCCCCGTCCGGCCCAGGTCCAGAAGGAATTCTGGGAACGGTACGAAAAAAGCCCGGAAGATGCGACGGATTATTTTTACCGGCTCAGTCAGGACAGTGACTACATCCGGCGTTATCGGATTAAAAAAGACAGGAAATGGGTGGTCACAAGTGACTACGGAGATATTGATATTACCATTAACCTGTCCAAACCGGAAAAGGATCCGAAAGCCATTGCGGCAGCAAAAAATGCGAAATCTGTGAGCTATCCAAAGTGCCAGCTCTGTGCGGAGAACGAAGGTTATGCAGGCAGGGTGGATCATCCGGCAAGGGAAAATCATCGGGTGATTCCAATTACCATCAATGACAGCCCGTGGGGATTTCAATATTCACCTTATGTCTATTATAACGAACATTGTATTGTGTTTAATCAGAAACATACGCCGATGAAGATAGACAGAGAGGCTTTTGTGAAACTTTTTGATTTCATAAAGCTGTTCCCTCATTATTTTATCGGCTCCAATGCGGATCTTCCCATTGTTGGCGGCTCGATTTTAAGCCATGACCATTTTCAGGGCGGTAATTACACCTTTGCCATGGCAAAGGCGCCAATTGAAAAAACGGTGACCATTCCGGGATTTGCGGATGTGGAAGCCGGAATCGTGAAATGGCCTTTATCCGTACTGCGGATTCGTCATAAAGACGAAAAACGGCTGATCGAGCTTGCGGTACATGTACTTGAGGCCTGGCGGAAATATACGGACGAAGCGGCATTTATCTTTGCTGAGACCGATGGGGAACCCCATAATACCATTACGCCGATCGCGCGGAAGCGGGGAGAGCTTTTTGAACTGGATCTGACACTGAGAAATAATATAACAACGGAAGAGCATCCATTGGGGGTTTATCACCCGCATGCACAGTACCATCACATAAAAAAAGAAAATATCGGCCTGATCGAAGTCATGGGACTTGCAGTTCTCCCGTCACGATTAAAAGAGGAACTGGAACTTCTGGAAGATTATATTCTGGAAGGAAAGGATGTGGCTTCCGATGAACGGATTGAGAAGCACGCCGACTGGGTAGCTGAATTCCTTCCGAAGTATAAGCGGATTGACCGGGAGAATATCAGAGAAATTCTTCAAAAAGAAGTGGGAATTGTCTTTACCCATGTGCTGGAAGATGCCGGTGTTTATAAATGTACGGAAGAAGGCCGGGAAGCCTTTATGAGATTTGTTGAGACACTTTAATAAATTAGGATGATAATAGGAGGTATGTATCATGGCAAGTATTACTTTTAAAAACGTAGAAAAAACATATGATAATGGTGTAACTGTTGTTCCAAATTTAAATCTTGAAATTGCGGACAAAGAGTTTGTTGTTCTGGTCGGCCCGTCCGGCTGTGGAAAATCCACAACACTTCGTATGATCGCTGGTCTGGAAAGTGTATCCAAGGGTGAACTGATCATTGGTGACCGTGTTGTCAACGATGTATCCCCGAAGGAACGTAATATCGCAATGGTATTCCAGAACTATGCCCTGTATCCGCATATGACGGTTCGGAAAAATATGGCCTTTGCCCTGGAACTGAGCAAAGTTCCTCAGGCTGAAATCGACCAGAAGGTGAACGAAGCAGCAAAAATCCTTGGACTGGAACCATATCTTGACCGTAAGCCAAGAGCGTTATCCGGTGGTCAGCGTCAGCGTGTTGCCCTTGGACGTGCGATGGTCCGTGATCCGGAAGTATTCTTACTTGATGAGCCATTATCCAACCTGGATGCAAAGCTTCGTACGGAAATGAGAAGCCAGATTGCTGCTCTTCACAAACGTTTACAGACAACCTTCGTTTACGTTACCCATGACCAGACCGAGGCTATGACCATGGGCGATCGTATCGTTGTTATGAAAGACGGATAT
>CABRLU010000284.1 GCA_902471845.1 uncultured Lachnospiraceae bacterium
TACCGCGGCAGGCTCACTGCTATCGGTCGTGATCTGCCTAATCGCCTTTGGAGTCATACGGCGCAAATCAATGCTTGTTCTGGTGGAGGAGTAAGATATGGATCGGAAAAATCTTTTCCCAATAGGTGAAGTGTCAAAATTGTTTCATATCAGTGTTAGTAGTTTGCGGCACTATGAACATATCGGTTTGCTTACACCAGAATACATTTCCTCAGATTCTGGCTATCGTTACTATGGCACCGAACAATTTGAAGTACTCAACACAATCAGGTATTTGCGGGCATTGGATATGCCTTTGGCCGAGATTGAGGACTTTCTCAAAAATAAGGATATCAGCCGTATTGAGGAAAAGTTGTTACAGCAAAAGCATGCAGTCCTGAAAAAGCAACAAGAATTACAACGTATAGAACAAAAGATTAACCACCGCTTAAATTGGCTGCGAGACGCACAAAGTGTGCCTTTGGATACCGTTTCCTTAATAGAGCTTCCGTCCTGTCGCATTGTTTGGGTAGACGCTCCACTGAAAGTACATGGCTCTCATGATATGGAAGTGCCGATTAGAAAGCTGGATCAATCTGATGCCGAAGCCGTTGTATTTCTTGGAAAGGTCGGACTTGGCATTTCCGCGGAACATTTGCAGCAATCAAAAGTAAATCGTTATGACAGCATTTTTCTAATACTGGATCAAGAGGACATTTATACAGGTGAAACCATTACTCTTCCCAAAACACTTTGTGTACGGCTGCGTTTTCGAGGCAGTCATATAGAAGCTCCAGCGCACTATGAAAAGCTCCTTGACTACATCACAAAAGAACAGATACAGATTGCTGGTTTTTCGCGAGAAATCACGCTCATAGACTATGGCATTACTAATGACAGTGAAAAATTTGTGACTGAAATATGTATTCCGGTCAAGTGCAGATAAGAAGGGCATAAAATGAGATTCGTTGTTAAAAAAGAAATTTTTGAAGAACTGCCGAGTGCCTGTTTTGGTGTTGTTATGGCAAAAGGCATTGATAATAATAACGCATACCCAGAGATTGAACAATTTTTAGATGAAAGTATCCAAGCTGCAATGCAGCGTTTTGAGGGAAGAAAAGTCAAGGAAGATCCGGATATTTTACCATATCGAGAAGCATTCCGAGCCTTGAATATCCTATCCAATATCGTACTGAATGAATTGGACTGGTGGGTGGCCTCCCAATGGGAGAACATGCCCACTCACTACGAGTACAAAACCAGACAGAATTTCTCATGTGCCATAAAGTAACACAAAAAACAACAGACAGCCGCCACAATTCCGTAATGATTGATGCTTGACAGTCTCCTTCAAGTTCGCTATAATGATAAACGCAAAATTTTAGTGGTCATCTTTTTGCCACACAGCTATCTTGTGATAGTTGTGTGGCTTTTTTGTTGCCTGTATCTCGGAAGTATTAGCAGAATGGAGGACTATATCTGTATGGAAAAAAATTTTTTGTCTCTTATCAAGACGGGTCGTAGTGTACGGGCTTATAAATCGGAACCTGTCCCTTCCAAGGCTTTGGACGCTGTACTGGAAGCAGGGACTTACGCTCCTACCGGCGGAGGACATCAATCTCCAACCATCATTGCAATTACAGACCCCAAATATAGGCGGGAGATTGCAAAACTAAACGCAGAAGTGATGGGGAGCAACACAGACCCTTATTATGGCGCACCTGTCGTGATCCTAGTTTTGGCAGATGGCTCCGCAAGTACCTTTGTGGAGGACGGAAGCTGCGTCCTCGAAAACATGATGCTCGCCGCCCATGTCCTTGGGCTAGGAACTGTATGGGTACATCGGGAACGTGAGATTTTTGACAGTGAAAGTGGCAAGGCTCTCCTGCGGGAGTGGAAGCTGCCGGAAACCTTGCGTGGCGTCGGGGCGATTGCATTGGGCTATCCGGCCCAGGAAGCCGGTCAGCCCGCAGCACGCAAACAAAACTATATTGTTCGGATTTAATGATCCTGCTGTCCGGCGCAATTTTTTGCG
>CABRLU010000285.1 GCA_902471845.1 uncultured Lachnospiraceae bacterium
AACGAGATCGTTGACGGTGAGCGAGCCGATGAAGAACCGACCCGTTCCTGCGATGACAGGGAGCGATGAAATCATTCGCACATTTGCAATACGGCATCTCCATCGCTACAATGAAGTCAGGTCAAAGGACGGAGGTGCCTGCTATGTTCAGACGCAAAAATGATAAGCGAATTGTTGAGTTAAATCCGGAAGAGCTCCGGCTCGCTAAATATGCGCTCTTGGGCTTCCGAAACAAGCTGGTCACGCAGGGCAAACCAACCGAAGATGTCAATGAGCTGTTACTGAAAATCATGAAATAACCAATGATAGCCACAGGGAATCAAATCCTTGCGGCTATCATAAACTAAGGAGGCTGAATAACTTAAAAATGTGTTCAGAACAGCTCGGATTCGCCCATGAAATGTGCGACGCAGATTGACAATCGCTCATGTTTTGTGCATAATGAAGCAGAAACCTCATGTTGGAGAGTGATTCAGATGTATTTGAGAAGAAAAGTAGATGCTTTCTTAGAGGAATGGAAAGCAGATAAAAACAGAAAGCCCCTTATTGTCAAGGGAAGCCGTCAAATAGGCAAAACGGAATCGATCCTGCATTTTGCTGCCGATCATTACGAAAATGTGATCGAGATCAATTTTGTCCGTGATGAGAAATACAAGGGAATCATCGCTGACGGATATGAAGCTGCTGACATTATCAAGAACATTTCACTCATTGACCCGACAAAGAAGTTTGTACCCGAAAAGACGCTGATCTTCTTTGACGAGATTACGGAGTTTCCGGAAATTGCAACATCGCTCAAATTCTTCTGCATAGACGGGCGGTTTGATGTAATTTGCAGTGGGTCAATGCTGGGAGTCAATTACAAGAAGATCGAAAGCAACAGCGTAGGGTATAAAAAAGACTATGAGATGTTTTCGATGGATTTCGAGGAGTTCCTGTGGGCAAAGGGCTATGGAGATGATACGGTAGAAAACCTGCTTTCCCATATGAAGGAATTTGAACCTTTTAGCGAGTTGGAGATGAATGTCTTCCATGCGCTGTTTCTGGATTACAATATCCTTGGAGGAATGCCTGCTGTCGTCGCGGAGTATATCGAGCGAAACACCTTTGAGGGATCGCTTGATACGCAGAAGCAGCTCATAGCGGACTATAAAGAAGATATTCGCAAGTATGCCACCGGAATCGATCAAACAAGAATTATCAATGTGTTCAACCGGGTTGCGCCGCAGCTTGCAAAGGAAAATAAAAAATTCCAGATTTCCAAGGTGGCAAGCGGTGCAAGATTCCGGGATTATCGAGGATGCGCGGAGTGGCTTTCGGATGCAGGTATGGTCAACATCTGTTACTGCATGGAGTTTCCGGAGCTGCCATTGGGAGGTAATTACGAGCCTGACACATTCAAGCTGTATTTTGCGGATACGGGTCTTTTGGTATCCATGCTGGATGATGAATCGCAGGAGGATTTAAGAGCCAATAAGAACCTGGGTGTTTATAAGGGAGCGCTCTATGAGAACATGGTAGGAGAAGCTCTCATCAAGCAAGGATATAAGCTGTTCTATTACAAAAAAGAGGATTCCACTCTGGAAGCCGATTTCTTCATTCGTTCAACCGCATCCTTGATTCCTGTTGAAGTAAAGGCGAAAAGCGGGCGGGCAAAATCAATGAAAACATTGATCACCTCTGATCACTACCCGGATATCAGATATGGGATTAAGTTGTCAAAGAACAATATTGGGCATGAGGATAGGATATACACCTTCCCGTATTTCTGCACATTTCTGCTGAAAAGATTTATGGTTGGTTTTCACGCTGAAGAAGAAGCGGAATAACAAAGACAGCATGGGGAACATACAGCAGAAAAAATCTGGCAAAAGTTCCCTGCAAAACTGAATACAACCTGATTCGACCGTTCATTGAAAAAGTGGACGGTCTTTCTTTTTGTCAAAGTTCACTTCCGTTGAGAACTTGGCTAAAAATATGTTCAACTTCTCAATTGAAATGCTACATA
>CABRLU010000286.1 GCA_902471845.1 uncultured Lachnospiraceae bacterium
CACGAAACCCGAACCGGCCAGAGAGAAGAAAGGTACTCCGGCTTCTCCGGCTACCGCCTTTGCAAGCAATGTCTTACCTGTTCCCGGAGGTCCGACAAGCAATGCCCCTTTTGGAAGCTTCGCTCCGATTTCCCGGTATTTCTCCGGATGATTCAAATAATCCACAATCTCCATCAACGATTCCTTGGCTTCATCCTGTCCGGCCACGTCTTTAAACGTCACCTTCGGTCCTTCAGCCACATATTCTTTGGCACGGCTTTTTCCCATGCCGCCAAAGCCGCCCATACCGCCCATGGAACTCATGCTCTTTGCTGCCTTTCGGGACAGGGCTGATAAGAACCAAAAAGCCAGCAATAAAGGAATCACCCAGGATAATAACGTACTCATAATTGAAGAAGTCTGGGTCGGAATTTCCGAATTCACATCCACGCCATATTCTTCCATCTTTTCCGTCAGGGAGGTATCTGATGATACAATTCCTGTATAATACGCCTGTATCAATCCCCGGTCCGTATCCTTACTGCTCGGATAAATAAATATCTGACTTCCGGCTTCATCAATATTGATGGCTTTAACTTTGCCATCCTTTGCCATCTCCATAAATTCACTGTAACTAAT
Source organism: uncultured Lachnospiraceae bacterium (assembly GCA_902471845.1). Classification (GTDB taxonomy): domain Bacteria; phylum Bacillota; class Clostridia; order Lachnospirales; family Lachnospiraceae; genus Frisingicoccus. Next base: position 619 of record CABRLU010000286.1, read on the forward strand.
CTGCTTTGTCGCCGTATCTTTGACAAAATTGTTCATACAACTGTTGAACAGCATCGTCATCACAAGGCCAAGCAGAAAAATCATCATCAATTTATCAATGGAAGGGCCGCTCTGACCCGTCGGCGCTCCGTTATTTTGTCCGCTTCCGCCAGGTTGTCTGTTCCCCTGAGGCGGCGGTCCTGTTTTTTTAATTTCCGGTCCTCCGTTTTCACTCATACTGCATCCTCCTTTGATGTTGTTAGCACTCAATTTGTCCGAGTGCTAATTTCTATCTATTGTAACACTTCACCGGGAAAATGCAAGCCTTCTCACTTTTATTTTCGAAAGTTCACAGTTTTTTTAGAATTAGCAGCTTCTCTTAAGAATTTCTTCTAAATCATCCAGTGTGAATATGTAGTGACTGTTGCAGAAATGACAGTTCACTTCAATTGGCTTTCCATCATCAATCATCGTCTGAATCTCTTCCCGTCCAATGCTGACGATTGCCCGTTCCACCCGTTCTTTGGAACAGTTACACTCAAAGCTGGTCGGAACCTTATCCATGATTTCCACATCCATGCCAGCAAGTACTCTCCGAATGATGTCCTCCGGCGTATTGCCTTCCTCCAGCATGGTTGTCACTGACGGCAATGCCCCGATATTTTTCTCAAGCTTCTCAATCACTTCTTCCTCCGCAAAAGGCATGAGCTGCAAAATAAAACCGCCGGCCCGCTTCACCGTATTGTCTTTTTCCATCAATACTCCAAGAGCCACACTGGAATTTACCTGCTCTGAAGTGGCAAAATAATAGGTCAGATCCTCAGCAATCTCCCCGGAAACCAGATGGGTCTGTCCCACATAAGGCTCCTTTAATCCCATATCCTTGATAACACTTAAAACACCCATGTCCAGCGCACCGCCCACGTCCAGTTTTCCAGCCTTGCTCGGAGGCAGCATGACCATCGGATTTTCCACATAACCCTTTACCCGGGCCTTTCCGTCAGCTGTCACAGTTAACCCCTTAATCGGTCCGCTGCATTTGATCTGAAGCGTGATCAGATCATCCTCTCCCTTCTGCATACTTCCCATCATGGCTCCGGCCGTCAAAAGACGTCCCAGTGCCGCCGTAGCCACCGGACTTGTATGATGAATCTGACGGGCATACTCTACCATTTCCCGCGTAGTTGCTGCAAAAATACGAACCTGATGGTCTGCACCGGTTGCCCGGATAATATAATCAACGCCTGCTTTTTGTTCCGGTTTATTACATGACATATTTCTTACATCTCCTCTGTTGTTTTACTTTTTCCCTGCTCTCTGGCAATAATATAAATCCGTTCCGAATCTTCCCGGACCGGCTCCATCGTAAAGGCATCATAAGCCCCTTCCCA
>CABRLU010000287.1 GCA_902471845.1 uncultured Lachnospiraceae bacterium
CAGATGGCCAAAGTGTTTTTTCAGCCCGCGTACCTGTAAGAGGGCTTCGTCTGTTTTAACGTGTGACACTTGCGTTCAGCCTCCTTTCGATGTATGCGACAAGCTTTGACAGCGGGAATACCATAATAAAATAGATGATGGCCGCAATCACGTAAGGTTCCAGCGTCCGGTAGGAGATGGAAACTACGTCTTTGGCGCAGAACATCAGCTCGCTGATGCCGACGAGAGAGACGATGGAAGTCTCTTTGATGATAGATACGAATTCATTCATCAGCGCCGGAAGAATATTTCGGAGCGCCTGAGGAAGAATAACCATTTTTAATGTTAAGCCGTGGGACATACCGAGACTTCTGGCCGCCTCAATCTGTCCGGAATCCACAGCGCCGATACCGCTTCGAACGATTTCAGCTACATAGGCAGAGCTGTTGAGGACAAGAACGAGGAGTCCCCAAAAAAAGCTGTTAAAGTCCTTCATAAAAGGAACGTTAATTTTAATACCGAAAGCGGCTGCGCCGAAATAGATAACCATAACCTGAACCATTAACGGCGTGGAGCGGAAAATTTCGATATAAATACTGATGAGCCATTTTAAAGGCTTAATGTGGGACATTTTACCAAGGGCAAATATCGTTCCCAGAATAGTGCTGAGAATGACAGTGATTAAGGATAAAATCAGAGCCATCCGGGCGCCGCCGAGGAAATGTCCGGCATATTGAGAAAATAACGAGGCCATCCGGCCTGCAGAGAATAAGTCCATTTTAACCCTCCCCAGAAAAATATAAAAAGGTGCTGCACGAAAGGCAGCCCCTCATTGTGCGGGTTACTCGGTTTCGTTCAGTGAGAGCTGAAGTTCAACGGCTTCTTCATACCATTTCTGCATGGAGCCATCATCAATGTATTTCTGAATTAATTCATTGAGATAGTTTGTCAAATCTTCGTTGCCCTTCATGGCTGCTGCACAGTTGGCTGGTTCGTCACCGTCAAGCATCGGAACAACGAAAGCTGTCGCCAGGTCTTCGTTCTGCTGAGCATAGGAATAAGCGTTGTCATAGTCCATGATAGCGATATCAATGTTGCCTGCTTTCAGGTCCATAACGACATTTGGAATAGTTTCGAGATAACGTCCGGTACAATCCGGATAAAGTGTTTCGGCAACCTTCTGCTGGTAACTTCCCTTCTGGGCGCCCATCGTTACACCGGCAACCATAGCGCTTTCATCTTTGAATTTATCAACATCATCTTTACGTACTAAAGACATCTGTCCGTTCGACAGATAGGACTGGGTGAAAGTGAAGCTCTTCTGGCGTTCCGCATCTGGAGTCAGGGCAGCGATGGCCACATCGTCAAGACCGGCCTGAACGCTTGGCAGAACCGAATCAAAAGCCATATCGTCAATGACCAATTCAACACCCATATCATCGGCCATAGCCTGTGCCATTGAAGCTTCAAGACCGACGATATTGCCGTCCGCATCTTTGAAAGCATATGGAGCAAATGTAGCTTCCGTAGCCACATGGAGCACGCCACGCTTCTGAATTTCAGCAACGGAGTGGTATTCAATATCAGTTGCTTTGTATTCGGTATCGGCACCGGCAGCCGCTGTTTCGCCGGATTCGGCGGCAGCAGTTTCGGCTGTCGTCTCAGCAGTTGTTTCTTTCTTTCCTGAACCGCCGCAGGCTGTACAGCCGAGGGCAAGAACCAGCGCGAGGGTTAATGCAAGACATTTTTTCATAACTTTTTCTCTCTCCTTTGATTTTTGCTTTAATATCAGCAAATCTTTTATGAATTTAATTTTAAATAGATATACAGCTAAAGTCAATAATCATTCACAAATTTCTGTATTTTTTTACACATTTCTTGGGGCAGAATGATTGACTTTTCAGATAATTAATGGTATTTTATTCTGGTAAAATGAATTATTTTACCTTCCCTCACCACCGGGTGAGAGGGCAAAAAGGGTATACCTTATCGCGC
>CABRLU010000288.1 GCA_902471845.1 uncultured Lachnospiraceae bacterium
TAATCGAAGCGAAAAAAGCTGAACTTGAAGAACAGAAAGCCCGTTTGGATGCATTGGCGGCGGAAGCACAAAAGACTCAAGATGAAGTTGTTGCAAAAAAAGCACAGCAGCAAAAAATCATGGATGAGGCAAGAAGTGAAAAAGAAGCTGCAGCACAAATGGAGGCAGATTTGATTGCTGAAAGTAATAATGTCCGTGAAATGATTCAAAACAGAATCAGGCAGCAGCAATCCGGTGGTATAGATACTCCTGTTGTACATGGAACGGGCGTCTTTATCTGGCCTTGTAATGGTCCGATTACCTCACCATTCGGATATAGGACGCATCCTATTTTCGGAACAACTATTTACCATGCCGGAATTGATATCGGTGTAGATTATGGAACACCAATCCATGCAGCAGATGGTGGTACAGTTATAGCGGCAGAATGGTATGGTGGATATGGTAATGCGGTTATTATTGATCATGGAAATGGATTGCAGAGCTTGTATGGGCATAATAGTTCATTAACCGTATCTGTCGGTGAAACAGTTTCACAAGGGCAGATTATCGCTTATGCCGGATCCACAGGCTATTCCACAGGGCCTCATTGCCATTTTGAGGTTCGTCAAAATGGTGAGGCAGTTGATCCCATGGGTTATTTATAATGCTCAAGTTTGTTTTGAGAAATATGAATAAGATTCTGTTTTGGCTTGGATCTGTCATACTCACCGCTATATTGCTTGTTTTGGGCAGCTTGTACATGTTTACAGACTCTCCTTCTTCATTGATGAAATTTCTATTTACATATCAGGCTGTTAAAGAAAATTATTTTCATGAAGTAACTGATGACGTGCTTTTTGAAGGAGCTTCAAACGGGATGGTTTCCGCTCTGGATGATCCTCATTCAATGATTCTTAGCGGGGATAAATATGAAAGTTTCATGCAATCTACCAGTGGCGAATATGGTGGAATCGGTGTAGTTATAGGTGCCGATCGGAAGAATGTTACCCGGATTATTTCTGTGTTTCCCGGTAGCAGTGCGGAAAAAAATGGTTTACAGTCCGGAGATATTATTAAGCGGGTAAATAATGAAGATGTTTCAGCACTAAGTTTATCGGAAGTTTCTGACCGGGTCCGCGGAGAAGCGGGAACGAGAGTATCCCTTCTGGTTGAGCGTGAAAATGAAGAAAAATTATTTTGGGTTGAACGCTCAAATGTTTCCATGCCAACAGTGCAAAGCCGTCTTATAGATAAAAACATAGGCTATATTCATATCTTTTCATTTGCAAAACATACAGATGAAGAATTTGAAAAGCAATTGGCAAGCATAAAGGCGCAGGGAGCTGATCGGTTAATTATCGATCTTCGGATGAATCCGGGTGGATTGGTTGATACGGTGATATCCATCATGAATCAGATATTAACCAAGGGCAGAGTTCTCAGCTACCACACCAGAAATGGCGATGACAGAACCTTTGATATCACCGGTATAGAAACTCCGCTACCGATGGTAATTTTGATTGATAGAAACAGTGCCAGTGCCTCTGAAATCTTGGCTGGTGCAGTGCAAGATAAAAAAGAAGGAATTATCATTGGTGAAACGAGTTATGGCAAAGGAACCGTACAATCCGTTATCCAAAATGGGAATAAGTCAGCGTTGAAAATTTCTATTGCAGAATATCGCACAGCTGCCGGGCGGATTATTGATAAAACAGGCATCACCCCTGATATTGCCATAAAGCAGACCGGACATGTTTTTAAGCAAGAAGATGACAACGTTCTTAAAAAAGCAATAGAAGTTTTATCTCAATAAGCTGGAAGCTGCGAGCGAAATCATAGTAATAAATTTCGTTTACAGCTTTTATCTTCATAAGGAATCCTGAAAATATGACAGATAAAGTATCTTTCGGGTATAATAAAAATAATCAGTTATATAACAATGAGGTACTTATGTTTATAGACAAGGCGAAAATTATTGTAATT
>CABRLU010000289.1 GCA_902471845.1 uncultured Lachnospiraceae bacterium
GCAGTACCACCCTGAGAAGTTTCTCTGAGAGTAACCGGGAGGGAACGTCCGACCCGGTACATAACTTCAATTGCTTCATCAATCGGCACGACGCTTTGTATACCGCTCAGGGCAATTTCAGCGCTGACTAAAGCATTGGATGCTCCCATGGCATTTCGGTTCTGACATGGAATTTCAACCAGACCGCCGACCGGGTCGCAGACCAGACCGAGAATATTAATGAGAGCAAAGGAAGCAGCATCCAGACATTGGGCAGGGGTGCCGCCCATGAGTTGGGTCATAGCTGCTGCGGCCATTGCACTGGCCGAGCCAACTTCGGCCTGACATCCGCCTTCTGCACCGGCGGTAGTTGCATTTCGTGTAATCAGATATCCGACAGCTGCGGCTGTATACAGAGCCTGGATAATAACGGCATCTTCCATATTATATTCTTCCTGAGCTGCACAGAGAACGCCGGGAATGACCCCGGAGGAGCCGGCCGTTGGAGCTGCGACGATAAGTCCCATGGAGGCGTTGACCTCCAGAACACCGACGGCATAGGTGATGGCTTTTGAAACCAGAGGACCACATATATTCTTTCCGGCTTTTCGAAGAGCGTTCATTTGTTTGCTCTCACCCCCGATCATGCCGCCGGTACTGATCAAATCTTCCGTTAAGGCCCGGTGAATAGCCTGTTTCATAATATCATAGGCATGTTCCATTTTGCGGGTGACCTCTACCGGATCCTGCTCCAGATAATCGGTTTCTCTCAGGAACATGGCCCGGGAAATTGGAATATGCTTTTCTGAACATATTTCAAGCAATTGCTTTCCATTCGTAAAATTCATTCAAATGTTCCTCCCCCATTTTAAATCGCCGGTACGATCGTTGCATTGATAATGGCATCATGACATTCCAGAACATTGATAATGGAAGGGTTGATGTCAGAATCAACTTCAATGATGGCATAGGCTGAATCACCTTTTGCTTTACGGTATAATTTCATAAAGGCGATATTTAAATCAATGCCGCTGCATACGGTCGTGATATAAGCCAGGACACCCTTTTTGTCTTTATGATGAACAATAAGTGTGGAATAGGCTCCGGAAAGGGCGATGTCAATACCATTTAAACGCCGAATGACGGCATTTCCCCCACCAATTGATTCGCCCCGAAGCTCAATAGTCCGGTTGTTTTCGCAGTGTAATAAAATGTCCACCGTATTTGGATGAATGTCCTTTTCCGTAGTGTTTTCAATGAATTCATATTTTAGTCCGGCTGCATCGGCATACTGAAAGGAATCCCTGATGCGTTCATCATCCGGTAGAAAACCCAGAATACCGCCGACCAGCGCCCGGTCCGTACCATGGCCGCGATAGGTCCATGCAAAGGAACCATAGAGCGTAAAGGTCACAGAAAGGATTTTCTCCGGTGCCAGCTTTCCGGCCAGATGGGCGATTCTCAAAGCGCCGGCTGTGTGTGAGCTGGAAGGGCCGATCATATTCGGACCGATAATGTCAAACATACTAATATCGTTCATAAAACCTTCTCCTTTTCTATAATTCTATGATATACTAAAAAGGAGATATTTAAAAGCGAAATTTGTAATAAACCACAGGCAGAAAGCATAGATTGATAATCAGGGGGAACATATATATGTATCGCAGAATTTTAACAAAACCTCGTAAATGGGACGAAGAATCGTTAGCACTGGCTACAAAAGAAGAATTGGTCGCCGATCTGCTGCTTCGCAAATCCCAACTGAAGAATCGAAAAAAGTCCATGATGCCCTGGGACAGGCATCTTCTAAAAAAAGAAATTTACTGGATCAGTGTCGTCAATAAGGAATTGGAATTGCGCAGAGAATGGACCGTGGAGGGCTGAGAAGCTCTCCTTTTTTGTTGCCGTGCATGCCGGGTAAGCTGTCGGTAAATGAATGGAAAAGCAGGTGACAGAAATTTCATGAAATGCTATAATTATA
>CABRLU010000290.1 GCA_902471845.1 uncultured Lachnospiraceae bacterium
CGCTGCCGTCCTCACAAGGTGATGTAATGTGATAAGCATCCGATGTTGCACCATATCCGGCCACCTCTGCCAGTATGTGTGCTCCCCGGGCTTTCGCATGAGAAAGGCTTTCAAGCACAACAACACCGGCGCCTTCGCCCATGACAAATCCGCTACGCTCTTTATCAAAAGGAATGGAGGCCCGTTTAGGATCTGAAGCGGAAGTCAGTGCAGTCAATGACGCAAAGCCTGCAATGCCAATCGGGCAGATCGCAGCCTCCGCACCACCAGCTAACATCACATCGACTTCCCCGGCCTGAATGCTCCGATAAGCTTCGCCGATGGAATGGGTTCCCGTCGCACAGGCTGTCACCACATTTAAGGATTTACCCCGGCATCCGAATGCAATGGAAACATTGCCGGAAGCCATATTCGAAATCATCATCGGCACAAGCAGCGGACCGACTCTTCCCGGTCCTTTTTCCACCAGTCGCTTTTCCTCTTTTTCCATAATCTGAAGACTTCCCACACTGGAGCTGACACAGACGCCTACACGGAACGGATCTTCTTTTTCCATGTCCAGTCCGGCATTTTCGATGGCCTCTTTTGAAGCCGCCACTGCATACTGACAAAACGTCTCCATCCGGCGTGCCGCCCGTTTATCCATATAATCTGCAGCATTAAAATCTTTTACCTCCGCCGCCAGCGATGTTTTAAAATTTGTCGTATCGAATGCACGAATTTTTCCAAATCCGGTTTTTCCCGCCTTAATTCCATTCCAAAATTCTTCGATATTATTACCAATCGGTGTAATGGCACCCATTCCTGTAACTACAACACGTTCTTTCATTTTAATTCTCCTTACATACTTATGCCGCCATCCACGCCAAGAACCTGCCCGGTGATATACCGTGCCCGGTCTGACGCCAGAAAACATGCGGCATGGGCAATATCTTCCACTGTACCAAAGCTTCCCAAGGCAATTGCCGAAAGTGTTTTTGCTTTCAATGTTTCACTTAAGGCTTCAGTCATATCTGTCTGAATAAATCCGGGTGCAATGGCATTGACTGTAATCCCGCGGCTTCCAAGTTCCTTTGCTGCAGACTTTGTCAATCCAATGATTCCCGCTTTGGACGCGGCGTAATTTACCTGGCCCGCATTGCCGTAAATACCGACAACCGAGGACATATTGATAATACGCCCGTATCTTTGTTTCAGCATCTGTCGGGACACGTTCTGGATACAATTGAATGTGCCCTTCAGATTAATATCAATGACTTTATCAAAATCCATTTCCTTCATCCGCATCAACAGGCCGTCTTTGACAATTCCGGCATTATTGACAAGAATGTCCAGACGACCATAGTGCTGGATGATATCGCCTGTCATAGCTTTTACGCTGTTATAATCCGAAACATCACAGCAAAAAATATCTGCTTTCCCTCCGGCTGTCCGAATTTCAGACTGCACCTGCTTCGCCGCTGCTTCGGAATGGCTGTAATTGATAATGACCACCGCTCCCTGAGCAGCCATCTCTTTGGCAATACCTGCGCCAATCCCCTTGCCGCCGCCGGTTATAAGAGCAATTTTATCTTTTAACATTTCAATGCCTCCAACTTCTCCAGGTCTTTGACCGTCTCTATCGTTATACATGGGATTTTTCGATTGATGCGCTTTGCAAATCCGGCCAGTGTTTTTCCCGGTCCGATTTCAACAAAAACTTCCACACCCATGTCTATCATCACTTTCATATTCTGCTGCCACCGGACAGATTCGGAAACCTGACGTACAAGCAGTGGGGTTATCTTCTCTTTATCCCTGATAAGCTCTGCAATCGTATTGGATACATAGGGAATATCCGAATCCAGCCAACGAACACGTTGAAGTTCCGGTTCCAGACGTTCACCGGCCCCTTTCAACATGGATGAATGAAAAGGCCCGCTCACATTCAACATGGCTACCCGTT
>CABRLU010000291.1 GCA_902471845.1 uncultured Lachnospiraceae bacterium
CACGAAGTTTTTCCGCCGCCTCAGCCATCGTTTCAAACATCGGAACCAATTCCTGATACTCCCGGATGACAGCTTCATTTTTATCCTCTAAAATCTGTTTTACCGCCGTATAAGTCATTCTACGGTCTACATTAATGACCGTCTTTGCAATTTCGTGATTTAAAATATTCCCTTTATCATCCAACTCCATAATACAGCTTAATGCCAGCCGGTCTACGCCCGCATTCAGTGAGCAGATACCATTAGAAAGCTTATGGGGCAGCATCGGAATTACCCGGTCTGTCAGATAAACACTTGTCCCCCGTTTTAAAGCCTCTCTATCCAACGGTGAGCCTTCTTTCACATAGTGGCTCACATCGGCAATATGAACGCCGAGAATATAATGTCCATCGGAATTTTTCCGGATAGTTATGGCATCATCCAGATCCTTCGCTTCTTCTCCGTCGATAGTAACTGTCTGCCAGTTCCTTATATCCTTACGGCCATTATATTCTTCCGGAAGAACCTGTTCCGGAATGGCGGCTACCTGTTCCATTACTTCCTCCGGAAACTGTTCCGGCAGATGATACGCACGGACAATAGAAAGAATATCAACTCCCGGGTCATTGACATGTCCAAGAATCTCTATAATTTCACCTTCCGGATTTTTATTCTTTTTACCAAAACTGGTCAGCCGGACAACAACTTTGTGACCATTGACCGCACCCATCGTATGATTTTTATCAACAAATACATCTTTGGCGATTTTCTGATTATCCGGCACGACGAAGCCATAATTTTTACTCTTCTGGAATATACCGACCATCGTTTCATTGGCCCGATTTAAGACTTTAACAATAATGGCCTCACTCCGCCGTCCGTCACCTTCCTCAGATATTTTCTTAATAGCCACTTCATCACCGTGAAGGGCATCCAGTGTATTCTCTTCCGAAACATAAAAGTCCGCTTCAATTCCTTCCACGTGGACAAATCCAAATCCCTTTGTATTTCCTGCAAAGATTCCTTTGAGCAGTTCCGGGTCCGCGATCTTATAACGTCCCTTCGTATCGATATCAATCTCCCGTTCTGAGATTAACTGATCCAGAACAAGCTTTAACTCATCCCTTTCCCGGCGCGGTACTCCCAGAATACTGCACATTTCTTTTAATTTCATCGGATGATAATGGGAATCCTTCATAAATTCCAGTATGATCACTTTTCGAGCTTCATATATTTCTGTGTGCACAGGCACACCTCCTCTCAAAAAAATAACACCCTTCCTTTAGAAAGAGTGTTATCCTTAAATATCAATTCTATTCTACCAATTCATATTCAAAACGACGGTTAAAACAAAGAATACAACGGCTAAAATGGTTGTCCACTTTACAAGTTTCCCTTCCATAGAACGTCCCTTATTCTTTCCCCAATAGCTGTCTGCCATACCGCCGACTGTTCCTGTCAATCCGCTGGACTTGCTTTCCTGGAGCATAACCAATATAACTAACGCAATACAAATCGCAATGAAAACGACTGTTACGATTGTTCTCAGCATCGCCTCGATACACCTCCTAAATCACTCATAACAGTTTATCATGTTTTTGGCAAATAGTAAAGGACTATTTTCGAAACTATTTGATCAAAAGTGATTTTCCAGTCATTTCCTTTGGCTGTTCCATATCCATTAAATCGATCAATGTCGGAACGATATCTGCCAGGCATCCGCCGTCACGAAGTTTGTAGGATGGGTCTGCATTGACCAGAATAAACGGCACCGGATTGGTCGTATGGGCCGTAAACGGTTCACCGGTTTCTTCATCAATCAACTGTTCGCAGTTTCCGTGGTCCGCACAGATAAACATCACGCCGTCTTCTTCTTTGAGTGCTTCTACTGCCCGGCCGACACAGGTATCCACCGCTTCCACTGCTTTAATAGCCGCGCTTTCCACGC
>CABRLU010000292.1 GCA_902471845.1 uncultured Lachnospiraceae bacterium
AACCCGAGTGATGAAGGAAAGAATCGGAGAAATCAATCCGGAAGCTTTAGTACATACACGGGAGACTTTTTTTCTTCCGGAGAATAGTCATACTTTTCCTTTTGAAAACTATGATTATGTGGTCGATGCGGTGGATACGGTGACGGCTAAAATAGAGATTATTATGAAATGTCAGAAAATGGGCATTCCTGTCATCAGTTCTATGGGAACGGGGAATAAGATGGACCCATCGAAATTACAGGTGGCAGATATTTATATGACAAGTGTCTGTCCTCTTGCACGGGTGATGCGGCGGGAGTTAAGAAGCCGGGGCGTAAAACATCAGAAAGTGGTTTATTCGACGGAGGAGCCTGTATCCAATCACCGGACGCCGGGAAGCATGTCGTTTGTACCGGGAAGCGCGGGCTTACTGATTGCTGCGGCTGTGGTACAGGATTTGTTGGCTGAAATACCGGAAAATGTGTGAGGAGAAGATTCATGGAGTTTAAATTTGAAATAATGGCGGATGGCAGCGCCTGTTTGGTGAAAGCGGATGGAGAGGATAAGGTAGTTTCAGTGCCGGATTTATGGGAAGGTCATCCAGTGACAGCCATCGGTGAATATGCTTTTTACGAGTGTCGGCAAATGAATCGGATTCATTTGCCTCAGTCGCTGCGCTTCATCGGAAACCATGCTTTTGCCGAGTGCCGTTTTCTGGAACAGATTGAGTTTCCGGATGGAACAGAGCATATCGATGATTATGCTTTTTATAATTGTACGCGGTTGGCCCGCATTGTTCTTCCGGGAACATTGACTCATATGGGTTATGGTGCATTTCGGAACGATTCGGAGTTAAGAGATATCCATTTGTATACGGTTCAGGGAATGGAAAGTCAAATCAATACAATTTTGAGTGATACAAATTTTGAACTGACAGTCACGTTTCACTATAAGGACGGCAATGTATCCCAACTCGTCTTTACAGATTTCTTTTATGAAGAGACGGCCAATGAGGAGGCCCGTCAGTTTAATCATAAGACCTACGGCTCGGGAAGTCTTTATCGAAACTGCATCAGCAGTACGGGTATCGATTATATGAAATATGACGAGATTTTTGAATTGACGATTCACCGGGATGAGCCGGAGACAGTTATGGATTTGGCTTTGAAACGTTTGAGTTATCCATATGAGCTGGCCTCCCAGGCGCGAAGATTTTATATTGAACATTTAAAATCCATGGGGGCTCAGGTGCTCTATTATCTGGTTGAGACAAAGCGGTGGTCTTTGTTTTCTCTGCTCACAGAAGGAGAACCACTGCCGAAGGAAATGCTGGATGCCGGGATTGAATTTGGGCAGAAGAATCAGGTACCTGAGTTTGTCAGTATGTTGATGCAGTATAAAAATGCCCACTACTCGTCGATGAAGAAAACCTTTGATTTATAGGATTGTTGAAAATGAATGAAATAAGAGAGAGAATCAACCGGGTCGGTCTGCAGATCCTGACAGCATCCCGGAATGAAATTTATATGTCTATGCGTTATTTTGACATTGCGTTGAGTGCGCTGGACTATGAACTGAATCTGAGCACAAAGACGATTGGAACGGATGGATTTAAGATTTTATTTAATCCGTCCTGGCTGACGTCGGCCTATAAGGAATGGCCACAGGATATCAACCGGGTCTATGTACATATGCTCATGCACAATATCTTCCGGCATATGACGGGAAGGATGGAGCGGGATGAGCGTCTCTGGAATCTGGCCTGTGATATTGCGGCTGAGTCTCTGGTGGACCGATTTGATGCGGTCTGTGTCAAACGGGTGGTCAGCGATGAGCGGGAAGCCTGGTATTACCGAATTGGTCAGGAGACGAAGGTGCTCAACGCCCAGTCGATTTACCGGTGGATGATGAATCATCCGT
>CABRLU010000293.1 GCA_902471845.1 uncultured Lachnospiraceae bacterium
CATGCTGGCTTACTTATGTCCACAATATTTTATTTATATTCCGTTGATGGTCCTGATTTTGAGAGAGGTCTCATCCCAAATGGACAGGGCTTTTCCGGCCAGTTTGAGGCGCTCAGTGGTAATTTTTTGCATAATAATCGCTGGTTGTGGTGTGGAAAGCTATATAAACCCTGTGATTTTAAAAATTGTTTTAAAAAATTTTTTTTGACAAAAATCAAGATATTGGGCAGATACTATGTAAACAAACCGTATATTGTATTTTGTTACAAAAATGAGAATTTACGTAATATTTTCGTAAAAAATGTATTTGATTTTCTGAACAATTATGATTATAATTAGGTTAGTTATAATACAAATGAGGGTGGCGGGATGTACGAGATGATTGATGAATTTGTGACCTATCTGACAGATGTTAAAAAGTCTTCGATGAATACGGTCGTTTCTTATCGACGTGATTTGGTAAAATTTAATAAATTTATGGAGACTCAGGGGGTTACAGACGTACTGAAAGTCAATCCGACGAATTTGAATTCCTATATGCTTCATATGGAGAAGGAAAAATTTGCCACATCGACGATTTCCCGGAATGTTGCCACGCTGAAAGCTTATTTCGGATATCTTTGTCGTGCAGGATATATTGGAACAGATCCGACACTCCAGTTAAAAGCACCGAAGATTGAGAAGAAGATGCCGGAGATATTGACGCCAAAAGAGGTGGATCTGCTTTTGAGCCAGCCGTCCATGAAGACAAATAAGGGCATTCGGGATCGGGCCATGCTGGAGCTGCTCTATGCGACAGGCATTCGTGTCAGCGAACTGATTTCTCTTAAGTTGTCGGATGTGAATCTCGGTGCGTCTTATATTCATTGTCAGGATGTGAACCGGGAACGCATCGTTCCTTTTGGAAATATGGCAAAAAATGTTTTGAAGGTTTATATCCGTGAAGCGCGGCCGGCGATGGTCGACAGTGAAGAAGAGGAGGTTCTTTTCACAAACTGTAACGGAACGCCGATGAGCCGTCAGGGCTTCTGGAAATTATTAAAGAAGTATGCCAAAAATGCGGGCATACAGACAGATATTACACCGCACACGCTGCGCCATTCCTTTGCTGCCCATCTGGTAGCCAATGGTGCTGACCTGCGTTCAGTTCAGGAGATGCTTGGACATTCGGACATATCGACAACTCAGATTTATGCCCGGATGAACAGCCGGCGAATTAAAGAAGTTTATTCGAAAACCCATCCGAGGGCTTAAAAATTGATTCAGAAGTATGAAAAAGCGGAACCAATGGATTTGAATTGGTTCCGCTTAAGTTGTTTATATCAGCATCTTTCGGCAATTTCATATAAAAGATTTTCAGAATCTTCCCATCCAAGGCATGGGTCCGTAATGGACTGGCCATACACATGCGGCTGACAGCCGATTTTCTGGTTGCCTTCGACCAGATAGCTCTCGATCATTACACCCTTTACAAGATTTCGGATGTCGTTGGAAAGGGAGCGGCTGTGAAGCACTTCTTTGACAATACGGATCTGTTCTTTAAACTGTTTATCCGAGTTGGCGTGGTTAGCATCCACAATGGTAGCCGGGAATTTCAGATTCCGTTCACCATACATAGCGAGAACCTTCATTAAATCTTCATAATGGTAATTCGGACGGGAACGTCCGTACTTGTTTGTTGAGCCGCGGAGAATCGTGTGAGCGTATGGGTTGCCTTCCGTATTCACATCCCAACCACGATAAATAAAGTTGTGGGCAGCCTGAGCGGCCACTACGGAATTTAACATAACAGAGAAGTCTCCGCTGGTAGGATTTTTCATGCCGGCCGGAACGTCGAAGCCGCTGGTGACAAGACGGTGCTGCTGGTCCTCAACGGAACGAGATCGGAAGGCG
>CABRLU010000294.1 GCA_902471845.1 uncultured Lachnospiraceae bacterium
AGCAGTGTTTCCACAAGAATACCTTGCGAGCCTTCAGCAATCGGCTCCATGACCGATATCAGGTGTACATTGTTCTTTTTCAGAATCATCTTGTAGTTCGCACTGTCAAAACGATTCCGGGCAAAGCGGTCAAACTTCCAGACCAGAACGATTTCAAACAATTTTTTGTTGCTGTCCCGAATCATTTGCTGAAAATCCGGGCGATGATCTGTTTTAGCGGAGAATGCACGGTCAATGTAGTGCCTGACCACCGTGATACCGTTTCTTTCTGCGTAGGCTGTGCATTCCCGAATCTGACCTTCGATGGATTCTTCGCGCTGGTTGTCACTGGAATAGCGGGCATAAATCACAGCATTCATAGCAAGCACCTTTCTTTTATATATCATCGAACGGTAGGTCGTTCATTCAGGATGTTGTTTCGTATAATGTATATACCACACTTCATAGGGGTTTGCAAGGACAATTTTGAAAGATATCCCAATGTGAAATAGCAGCCACTCCGGTGATTTCAGCCATCTTAGCACCCTACCTTTAGATATGCTCGCAATTTGGCCTGCAAAATCGGGTCTTCGGACGGAAGAAATTTACGACTGTCGACTCGCATCACCCGATCGGGGGACAGCTGCGCACGATACTCGGTGGGTGTGCGGTGCAGTGTGGAGCGAAAACGTGCATTAAAGGTTTTCAAATCGGCAAAACCATTGCGCAAAGCAATATCTGTCAGGCCATCATTGGTCAATGCCAAGTCACTCAAAGCGTGCTGGAAGCGCACACGGCTCAGATATTCATGAAAATTAACACCAACCACCTGTTTGAACAGGGTTGAAACATAGGTTCGGTTGTACTGGGCAAAATCTGCAAGATTTTCAAGAGTGAGCTTTTCTGCGTAATGTTCTTCAATATATGCTAAAAGGCGGAGAATTGCAGAACGTCTTTGCTCATCTTCCGGCATTTCGTTCAATCGCTGTGGCTCAAACTCTGTGCATAGTATAACGAGCAGCAAGTCGAGGCTTGCCTTGACAGCCAGCTGTGCATATGGACTGTTCTGCTGCATCAGCATGAAAATCTGGCTGGCATAAAATCGAATATGACGGTAGCGTTCTTCTGTGTGTGTTCCAGCGTTTGAAAGACAGGAAGGAAAGTGGTAGACGCCACCCTTTTTAAGCAATGGACGAATCGCTGTAGCTGAAAAATGCAGGACGATGGCAGTAGTATTTGCCTGTTGACCAAAGGAGGCGTGTCCTACTCCCGGCGGAGTGAGCAGAACGTCATCCTCCTCCAGTACAACATTCTGCGTTCCACGGCAGTACTCTTGACTGCCATGCAGCAAAATGTTAAGCTCATATTCGTCTGGATGCCAGTGGTAACGATAATTCATGATATCGTGTGCAAAGCATCGCACAGTAAGCCTCTCACGCGGCCATTCCATTTTGTAATTGGCTAAATCCATCTCTTTCTCTCCCAAAATCCAAATATTTTCCCTATGTCAAATCTTTGGAGTGTGCTCCATTGGTGAATCGTCTTTTTCAGAATAAACGATAAAATATCTCCTGTCAACTGATTTTTTGAGGCCTATCAATAAATTTTTTACTTAGAATTTGACATTTTGACTAAGGGAGAGTCTCTCGATTTGGCAAAGCGCACAGGGGAAATATTTGGATTTTATTCTGATATTTCAGGATGTCATAGCTTTCCTGACAAGATTTGATTTCTGTACGGGTGCCAAAAGATACAAATTTTTGCATCGACAGAGTAAATTTGCTTTGTTAAAATGTCCACAATGAGCCTGCCCGGGCAGCAAGCGAATTGAAATCGAACCGTTTTCATATCAGGAAAGGAAAACAAATCTATGAATACTCAAATGATCATCTGTATGGTGATCTTTGCGGCA
>CABRLU010000295.1 GCA_902471845.1 uncultured Lachnospiraceae bacterium
GATGTACTGTTACATGCAATTCCCTCTGCTTCAAGTAGCCGGCCCACATGCTCCAGCAGTAAAATGCTTGATATCCCTTTATATGCCGGATCCGTATCCGGAAAATGCTTTCCTATATCTCCCAGAGCCGCCGCGCCGAGCAGCGCATCCATAATTGCATGTAACAGTACATCCGCATCTGAGTGTCCCAACAACCCCTTCTCATAAGGGATTTCCACACCCCCAAGAATTAATTTTCTGTTTTCCGTAAGACGATGAACGTCATAACCCATACCTATTCTCATATCATTCACTCCTGACTCTTAATAATCTACCAGAAACAGGAAACAATTATTTGTTTTCAAACTAAAATATCACCAGTCGCTGATACTGATTGTATCAACTTCCAACACCTGAAAAGTTACCTTTCCCAACTTACGCCCTCGATCACATCCAGTATTGCCTGCTTTGTCTTCTCATGCAAATAGGCTCCATTCAGATGACTTTTGGTGTATCGCAAATTGATTGAAAAAATTCATACCCGGAATGTGAATCCTCCACTATGACAGTCCCTGGTTTTTGCTTTCCTGAAAACGTTTCTATACTATAAATACGGTACAGTTCATTATAAGTTCGTTTAAGATCATGATACTTACCGGAAGTATGAATGCCATAAATCTCATCTACCGAATAGGGGAGATTCGGCAAATCCTCACGTGTGACAATTACAAAGTAATTATCAGAAGCTTTCACCGCCTCGGCAAACTCCTTTGATTTCACAAACTTGTTTTCTTCATCCAGGAAGAGAATCTGTTTATGAAGATTTGGTAACACAATATTCCAGTCATTGCCGCCAAGCGTTCTACACGGGCATTCACAAGTGACTTCGACACCAGAACTCTCACCAAAGGTTGCTGCCTGCTCCAGAAGATTGAGCAGCATGGTTTTTCCCGTCGCACTATCTCCTCGGATGATTGTGATATTTCGCCGAATATTGAGTTCATACCGGAGCCTGTTATTTTGTACGACAATATGATATTTTCCCCTCATACATCAACGCTCCTCTATTTTTAGTGTTTCTTCCAAATATTCCTCATAGCTATGAACAATCACGCCAGTATTAAGCATCAATGCCTCAAATTCCGTTACTGAACTAAAATCCATCACATGATGCAGATTGATAGTCAAGTCTTTTTTCTTTCCAATCTCCACAATCCATTTTGCACAGTTATCTCCACATGCAGAAGCATTAAAAATCTTACCACTCTTGTCAAATGCCATCAAAATCAAGGTCTTGACACCACCGGAAATCTCCTTTGTGGAAATCGGTCCAAGTACCGGACTTTGAATCAAATGTGTACCAACTACATCCGATTTGTCAATATCTTTAATCATTACAACTGCCAGGGGATCGGTAATCCACTCATCTTCATATTGATTATCAAAATAAGTAGGGGGATGATAAATCGTATTCTCCACTTCTCCAAACACAATTTTCAACATCGCTCTATTCTCCTTTCGGTCAGCATGCTTTCTTAGAATTCCACATTTGCAATCTGTGCAAGAAAGTAATATTGTTGCAACAGTTCAAAATTCATTATAGCACAAAATTACATGGTCGAATAATCTTTTTCTTAGTTCGCATAAATTTTCTGTTCTTCTATTCATGACATTTTTTGAATTACGTCAAAAAACAAAAAGTCCGGAAACCATTGATTTTACAAGGTTTCTGGACTTTACTGTGTAGCGAGGAAGGGATTTGAACCCCCGACACTGCGGGTATGAACCGCATGCTCTAGCCAACTGAGCTACCTCGCCATATGAAATTAATTAAGTCTTTCGACTTCGTGGGACCTACAGGGCTCGAACCTGTGACCCTCTGCTTGTAAGGCAGATGCTCTC
>CABRLU010000296.1 GCA_902471845.1 uncultured Lachnospiraceae bacterium
GGCAGCAGACCGTATAAATCCGCCATATAACCACAAACCGTCAAAGCACCCGCTTCGCCCCCACATACCTGTCATGCCAATATCCATTTTTCATTGTTGCCACAGCAACTCCGCAGCTGCTGGTGGCACTGATAAAATATCCGTCTCCCAGATATAGACCCGAATGGGATACTCCCGACTCGTATGTGGAAAAAAAGACAAGATCACCCGGTTCCAACCGATTGACAGACACCCTTTCTCCTCTTCCGAATTGCTCATCTGCTGCGCGGGGAAGCAGAATTCCCTTTTTATTAAATACATAATGGATAAACCCTGAACAGTCGAATCCGCTGGGTGTCATGCCGCCAAAACGATACGGCACACCTACATACTTTTTCGCTTCTTCCATAATTGCTTGTACACGAGGTGCCAGTTTTCCGGGTTTGTGCCACGATACGGAAACATCATCAATACCTATGCCGCCCGGTGACATTTTATTCTTTCGGGCAGAAGAGTGTTTCTTGCTTTTTAATGTTTTCCCGGTAAGCGCTTTATAGGTAACAGGACCCACCACTCCATCTACATCCAGATTATGTTTCTTTTGAAATTTTTTTACTGCCGACACCGTTGTTTCATTGAACCGCCCATCAGCACGCACCAGACAGCCGGCCTGTGTCAACCGTCGCTGTAAATCCTTTACCGCGTCTCCGGAATCGCCAAGAGAATAACTGGCAAAAACAAATTGCGCGGAGCACAACGAAATGACGCCTGCTATCAACAAGACTCTCCAATTTCTATCCATATGGCTTCCTCACATGAAAATATTTATAATTGCATATTTTTATACATTGCTCTGTCTTCATTATTTTATCATATTTATCACATTCATGTTTTTTATTTACACAAAAAATCAGGAATAGTACTTACCATTCCCGATATGTCTTTACGATTATTCAGCAGGATGTTCAATTCCGGATTTACCATATACCTTGCCACTGATAAAGTTCCGATCCACCATCATTTCAATAAAATACTTAGGGTTGCTCTTGAGGATTTCTGTCAAAATCATTTGATACATCTCTTCATCACTTTTATCACACGGTCCCTTCAATCCCAGTTCAAAAGAAATATAAATGCCTTCCTCCTTTTCCACCACAAAAAAATCATGATAAGATACCGGAAGGCCGGTGCGGTAAATGGCGGCTTCTAAGTCACGCATGTATTCCATCTCCTTCGGATTTGACACCGCTTTAGGATCCGCATGAACTACCGCCTGGATATTGAATTCGTTCCTAAGCTTCGTCATAACTGTTTCCGCCAGTTCATGTCCCTCCACGAGAGTCAAATTGCTGTCCAATTCCACATGGGCAGAAGCAAAATGATTTTCCGGCCCATAATCATGAACAATCAGATCATGCACGCCGTAAACTCCCGGCGTCTCAAGAATCACCGTTTTTATTTTTTCATACATTTCCGCATCCGGTGTGGCGCCGATAATGGAATTCAGCGCCTCTTTCATGATTCCGTAACCCGTGTACAAAATAAAAAGAGACATAATAACCCCCATGATTCCATCTATATGGTATCCGCTGAAATATTCCACGCATGCAGCAACTAAAACACCTGTGGTTGAAAGAATATCCGAAAAAGAATCCGCACTGTATGCGTTAAATGCTTCTGACTTCAAATTTTCCCCTGCCCGTTTATACCACCAGGTCAAAAATAATTTTGCAATAATACCTACTATTAAGGCAGAAGCAGTCCATATAGAAAAATAGCTGTCCTCAGGATGAAGAATTTTCTGCACTGATTCTACCAAAAGTGTAATACCCACATAAAGGATAATAGCGGACATTACAGTAGAATT
>CABRLU010000297.1 GCA_902471845.1 uncultured Lachnospiraceae bacterium
GATCTGACACAGCGTCCCTGTATCCTGCATTTGTCCTCAGGGGAAAGGTATGAATACACAGTTACAGTAGAACCGGAATAAACAGGCAATGCGTCAATAGAAAACGGGATGCATTGTTCAGAACTGCATATTGTTGACGACCCGGCTGAATTCCGAATCGATATGACATAAAATCAGCTCCCTCTATAAGAGACAACGTTTACTTTGCTGTCTTTTATAAAGGGAGCAATTTTTATTGCCACTGTGCATCTGTTACCGATTCATGCGCCGAAAGCGATTGGGCGTCATCCCTGTTGTGTCTTTAAATATCTTTATAAAATAGCTGGAGGATTCATAACCAACATCTTCAGCTATTAGATTAATGCTTTTGCTGGTGGTGGTAAGCAGCCGCTTGGCTTGCTGGATACGGAGGTCGGTAAGGTAAGCGCTTACACTTTTTCCCGTACACGCCTTAAAGATGTTGCAAAAATAATTTGGGCTAAAGCCCGCCACTGTTGAAATCTGGCTCAATGTAAGATTATGCATATAATTTTGTTCAATATATTTCAAGACCGGGCCCATATTGCTGTCGTCCACAGTCTGCCGCAAAAGATTATGGCATATGTCAATCAGACGTTCTGACCACGCTATTATATCATCCAAAAACACCATGCCATTGATTTCAGCCAGAGGATTGACCTGTGCCAGCTGTGACTCCGCTGCCCGGGGACAATAGGACAATGTATGATGTATCAAAGTTTCCGCCATGGTGTTGAACACTCTGCGAAGATGATCGATATCCTGTATAGTGTATTTATCGCGCCGGGCAGATATCTGTTTCAGCATATTCTTAAGGCGGTCCAGTTCGTTCCCCTGTATCAGCGTTTGTACCATATTTATTTCTTTCCGGAAATCCGAGTGTTCGCCCGTAGTTGACCGGTACCGGCAGAACGCCCCGGGCCCCCGAAAAAAACGATCGTTAAGCGCATCGCAGGCATGAGAAAAAGCGTGTTCCAGCTCCTTGGAATTACTGGCGGGACCATCGACACCAAGAGAAAAAGAAAGCCGGGAAGGCAGTGTAAGCAGCTTATGGACCCGTTCACAAAAAACATCTTCAGAGATTCCCATTGTACGTACCACGGCGGCGGCAATATGGTCTGTAATCATGCCAACCGTTCCTGAAAGCTCCGCTGCCGCCAACAGGGCTGTCAGCTGATTTGTCCATTCAGCACCATTTGTCATACCCAACGATGATGAAACTGCCGGAGTGACGTCCTGACTGAATACAATGCACCAAACGGTATCTTTCTCGGAAATCAAAGCCCGGTCAAAGGCTTGTAAAACCTCCCCTGTTCCGCCCGTCAGCAGCTCAGACACTTGATGAGAGCTTATCCCTAAAAAGGATGGAGATGGTGGATTATCGTCAGCGGCCAACTTCTTTCCCGCCCGACGGGTAGCTTCCAGCAATTCTTCCTCAGTAATTTCTCCTTTCAGCAAATATGCTGCTGCTCCGAAAGACATTCCCTTTTGAGCCAGAGAAAAATCCGCGTGATTGGATAAGATAATTACTTGCGTATGCAAATTGAATTCCCGCAGAGCCTGAATAAATGACATTCCGTCCATATCTGGCATAATTATATCGGTTATTACGATATCAATTGCGTGGATACGGCAGATTTCCAACGCCTCATGGCCATTCGCTGCGGCGTCGACCACCACAAATTCTTTATCAAAGGGCTGAAACACCAAAGTGAGCCATTTACGCACAATCACTTCATCGTCGACAATCAAAAGGCGAAGCACAGAATCACTCCTCTACTGGGATTTCGAAAGAAATACAGGAGATCGGAAGAGCGTCGTG
>CABRLU010000298.1 GCA_902471845.1 uncultured Lachnospiraceae bacterium
TATGTTAATGCTACGCATGGGCGCGCTCCGTCAGGCTTCGCGCGATAAGGTATGAATAAAAAGACCGCTTCGGAGCTTTGGCTCAAACCAGGTGGATTTCGGCGGCATAATACAGCCGGAGTCGGCGATATCCATTAAATCATCCAGAGTGGTCGGGTAAAGGGCAAAAGCAACGCCGTGTCCCTCATTGACAAGCCGTTCCAGTTCAGGGAGACCGCGGATGCCGCCCACAAAGTCAATACGGGTACTTGTGCGCGGGTCGTCAATATTTAAAATCGGTCCCAGAAGATTGTTTTGGAGAATGGAGACGTCCAGCTGTTCAACGGGATTTTCTTCATTGAAGCTGCCATCCTTAAAAGTCAGGCTGTACCACCGGCCGTCCAGATACATGCCGGCCTGATGCTTTTTCGTTGGTTCATAACGTCCGTTTACTGGGAATAATTCAAAGTCTTTTTCGAGTTTTTCCAGAAACCGGGCATTGGTCATGCCGTTTAAGTCGTGAACGTAGCGGTTGTATGGCCATATATGAAGCTGTTCATCCGGGAAAAGGACGGCAAGAAAATAGTTAAATTCTTCATCGCCGGTGTAATCCGGATATTCCTCTCTGCGTTTCATACCTACGTGGAAGGCCGAAGCTGCCCGATGGTGGCCGTCGGCAATATATAAGTATGGAATATTTTTAAATTCTTTTTGAAATCCAAGAATTGTTTTCTCATCATCTATCACCCAGACCGTGTGGCGGACGCCGTCTGCTGCTGTAAAATCATATATCGGCTGATAGCTGTCCATCCAGTATTTCATCGCCCGTGTCACATTCTGACGGGCACGGTAGGTCAGGAAGATCGGGCCGGTATTGGCATCGCAGGTATCCACATGACGGATTCGATCCGCTTCTTTGTCTGCGCGGGTCATCTCATGTTTTTTAATTGTTCCGTCGGCGTAGTCGTCGATGGAGACACAGCCGACAATTCCCGTTTGTACACGTCCGTACATAATTTCGCGATAAATATAAAGACAGGGTTTTGAATCCTGAATGTAAATGCCGTTGGAGCGCATCTGATTCAGTGTGTCCGCGGCTTTTCTATATACCTGGTCATCATAGGGATTGACGGAGGCATCAAAATTGATTTCTGCTTTGTCCACATGAAGAAAAGAATAAGGATTATTTTGAACAAGCTTTCGTGCTTCTTCCGTATTCATTACATCATAAGGTAATGCGGCAACCTGGCCGGCCAGAGATGGTACGGGCCGGACTGCAGCAAAAGGTTTTAAAACGGCCATGATATCCTCCTTAAATGTATAGTCTTATATGTAAAGGGTAACTCCTATATTAACACAAATGATTACAAAACTTCAAGTATTATCATGATAGTTTGTTAAAGAAAATGTTTTAAAATTAAACAAATTGACGGAATTTGTAGGAAAAATGTAAGAATTATTCAGGCTTTATCACATAGACAAATGTATAGAAGGTGATATACTACGTTAATATATGTGGGCATTGGAACAGAAAGGTGATGTATATGGGAAATACGTTGGATATTATTATTGTATGTATACTTCGGATATTTGTTCTTTTATATTTGTATCAGACATTGTATTTGCTTGTTGGCCTTTTTTGCAAACCTAAACGGTTTATTGCTGAAAATTTTCATCGATATGCCGTATTGATATCGGCACGGAATGAAAGAGCTGTTATTGCAAATCTCATTGAAAGTATAAAGAACCAGGATTACTCGTCGGAACTTGTGGATATATTTGTTGTAGCGGACAATTGTACGGATGATACGGCGGTTGTCGCCCGGAAAGCGGGAGCGATTGTTTT
>CABRLU010000299.1 GCA_902471845.1 uncultured Lachnospiraceae bacterium
AATTGCCACATGACATTCAGAAAGTTTCTTTAAACCATTTTCACCAATCAGCATACCTGTTCTCTGAAATCTCTCTTCCAACAGCCTTCCCTCCTTAAATCACATCGTTTCTATCATATCATATTTAAATTCAAAAATAAAGGGACACAACGAAAGCTGTATCCCCCGGAAATTGATAAATCACCTTATCGTGCGGAATCTACTCTGTACACCTTCGGTATGTCTAAGCACGTCTTTGCAAAGCATCTGACATAGTGAATCGAAAGGGTATGGTTGTTTCCTGGTTTTTTATTTAATTATTGTCAACGGATTATCTTCATACTGGTCATTGATTTTTTCAGCAAACTTTTGTAATTCCTGATACTCCTCCATCTGAACGGAATCTGAAAAGTCATACTGCAGGTCTGTCGGAAACAGGACAATATATTTTTTATCTTCACCCAAAGCGCCATAAGCATAATGAGGATAATCTCTGTAGCTGTCATCTCCCCATTCGTAAGCTTCGATTGAGAATACAAAGCCGCCGTTGCCGGAATCTCTGGCTTTAGAATAGTAAAATGAAATCGACGTTTTGTCATCCGCCTCTACCTCCAGTAACCCCTCTGCAAGAGCATCATAAGGGACAACCAGACTGATATAGTCGGATTGAACCAAACCGAATCCATCCGTTATCCGGACAACCAAATTTGAAGCAATATCATAATCTGCTGTGGTGGAATTTTCCGTTTTCTTTGTCTCCTTTGCCTCTGTCTCCCGTGTTCTTGTCTGAAGATGGTCGTCGGCATCGATACTTTCTTCCTTTGCCGACTCCGACTTTATCTCCGTCTCTTTAGATTCTGTTTTACCTTTGGAACCTTTGTTTCCGGTCACAAGCAGGGTTGCCAGCACACTGACAGCCACAATCAGGATGATTACTGCCGCAATCAAAACAAAAAATATTGTTTTATTCCCGCCCCTTTCTTTTTCATCATGCTCCATATAATCGCCCCTTTCTCCCCAATTTATATCAATAGAAAAAAATCCCCGGACCCAAATAAACGATTAAATACGGTTCGGGGATAATTATTATACTTAATTAATGATGGAAAAGCCGAATACCTGTAAAGGCCATAGCCATGCCATATTTATTACAGGTTTCAATAACATTGTCATCGCGGATGGAACCGCCTGGCTGAGCTACATACTTCACGCCGCTCTTATGGGCACGTTCAATATTATCGCCGAACGGGAAGAAAGCATCAGAGCCAAGAGCTACATCCTGCATGCCATCCAGCCATGCCCGTTTTTCTTCTCTTGTGAAGACTTCCGGTTTTACTTTGAAGATTTTCTCCCATGCGCCGTCAGCCAGAACATCCATGTAATCTTCACCGATATATAAATCGATGGCATTGTCTCTGTCAGCCCGTCCGATTTTATCAACAAATTCCAGATTCAGTACCTTCGGACACTGGCGCAGATACCAGTTATCGGCTTTGCTGCCGGCCAGACGGGTACAGTGAATTCTGGACTGCTGTCCTGCACCGATACCGATGGCCTGTCCGCCTTTAGCAAAACAGACAGAATTGGACTGGGTATATTTTAATGTAATCAGAGAAATAATCAAGTCGATTTTCGCCAGCTCCGGAATTTCTTTATTCTCTGTAACGACATTGGCAAGAAGTTCGTCATCC
The DNA here is from genome assembly GCA_902471845.1 of uncultured Lachnospiraceae bacterium. Taxonomy (GTDB): domain Bacteria; phylum Bacillota; class Clostridia; order Lachnospirales; family Lachnospiraceae; genus Frisingicoccus. The sequence goes on from CABRLU010000299.1 coordinate 1,671, forward strand.
ACTTTCAGCTCGTTACGCCCCTGTTCAAAGGTAATGCCGAAAACTTCTTTATGCTCAATCGGCGCCGGAACATAATCCGAATCAATCTGAATAACATTATAATTGCCTTTTTTCTTAGCCTTCAAAATTTCCA
>CABRLU010000300.1 GCA_902471845.1 uncultured Lachnospiraceae bacterium
CATATTCTCCTTCATCATAAAAAAATCTCAGATTGGCATTCCGTACAATACGGTCATAGCTGTCGCCATATTTCATAAAATCACAGATTCCATGAATGACATCTCCACTGACCACATGTTCCATCCGACAGGCATTTTCTTCGGCGAGGTTTTCGTCCAGGCCGCAGATCATCTGAATAAACTGGGTCAAATGCTGATGTCTGGCCAGACATTCCGCTCCCTGGGCCTTTCCAAAAGAAGTCAGCTCCAGGCCGCCGTCTTTCTCCATACGCCGCACATATCCGTGCTTTACCATCTGCTTAATGATGTAGGACAATTCCCTCTTTGTCATATCAAATTCAATACAGACATCAGGAATCCTTATCGGTTTTCCCTCTCTCCACCAGAGATACAGGGTTTCCAGAACATCTTCCTCCCGTTCCTCTTTTGTATAAAACATGTTGTGGCCAATTTCTCCATTAAATGCTTCCATTTACCTGACATTCCCTTTCCACGGACAAATCGGATATTTAAACTTCAAGCTTTCTCCGCCGTTTGGTTAGCTTATTCTAACTTATGTATACTATAGCACACCAGAATGTCAGTGACAATCCTCCCTTATTGAGAATATTTTTTATTTTATGGTTTCGGTTTTACACATGTATAATGCCGCAGATATTTAACAGGATGACCACCATGCCGAGAATGATCCGATACCAGCCAAATACCTGAAAATCGTGTTTCTTTATGTAATCCATCAAAAACCGAATAACAAATACCGAAACAATAAATGCCACCAGCATACCAACCGCCAGTACAGCCGCTTCCATCCCTGTGAATGAGAAGCCGAATTTCAATATTTTTAACAAACTGGCCCCAAACATGACCGGAATAGCAAGGCAAAAGGTAAATTCAGAAGCAGCAGTTCTGGACACTCCGACAAGCAGAGCCCCGACAATGGTAGCGCCCGACCGGGATGTTCCGGGAAATACAGCAGCAATCAACTGAAACATACCGATGATCAAAGCGGTTTTAAAGTCAATATCTTCCATCTTTCGAATTCTCGGCCGCCGTGATTCATTCCCCCGCTCAATGAGAATAAAAGCGATACCAAAAACAATCAGTGCAATCGCTACCGGAACGGCATGATAGAATAATGCCTCAAAAATATCATCAAACAAAATACCGACCACCGCTGCCGGAATACAGGCAACAATGATTTTACACCAGAGCATCATTTTTTCCTGCTCGATCACTGGTTTTTGACGGTCTTTAAACTGAAACGGAAATATTTTATTCCAGAACAGCCATACAACTGCCAAAATCGCACCAAGCTGAATAACAACCAGAAACATCTCCATGAATTCTTCAGAGCAATCCAATTTGATGAAATCATCCAGAATGATCATATGTCCCGTACTGCTGATGGGCAGCCATTCGGTGATGCCTTCCACAATACCAAAAATAATTGCTTTTATAATTTCTAACATTATTTTTCCCTCCATTATATTTTTTCAGGTATGCGGTCCATTATACTATATAATGATTAAATACACAAAAAATTCCAAAAAAAGATTGCCACATCACTGTGACAATCTTTTTTTGAAACTTGTTTTCATTAAGTGCTTTCGGTGTCGTCCGTCAGCTAAATTCAAGCGGCGCTCACGCTTGCTTTCATTAAGATTCCGGACGGGTCTCGCACTAAATTCAAACTTCACTCACGCTCGTTTTCATTAAGTGCTTTCAACCTCCCCGAGCGGGGCTCGAACCTGCAACAACTCGGTTAACAGCCGAGTGCTCTA
>CABRLU010000301.1 GCA_902471845.1 uncultured Lachnospiraceae bacterium
GACCGCCGTTCGCCAGATCAAAGCGATACAGCCGAAGAGCAAAATCATTGTTGTGACCTCGCTGATCGACTGCGCGGTTCTGGACGAGGCTAAGAGGGCCGGGGCCGACAGCCTGTGGTACAAGGACTCGACGCAGAAGCGTTTGATGGATGTCGTCCGGCAAACGCTGGCGGGGGAACATATTTTTCCGGACGCACCTCCGACAGTTGAGATTGGCATGGCAAAAAGCACGGAATTTACAAAGACGGAACTGAAGGTTCTGCGGCATCTGCTGCGGGGCTTGTCTTACACGCGCATCGCGGCAGAAATGGGCTGCGAGATGTCGACGGTCAAATTCCATGTGTCAAATATGCTGCAAAAAACCGGGCTGGAAAACAAGCTTCAGCTTGCGCTGGCAGTCAGCGACGTCAAGTTGATTGCCGATCTTACGGAAGAATGATGGGATTTGATTTTCTGCTTGTGCAGCCACAGGCATTTATTGAAAGTAGAAGCCGCGTCTGAGACGTTACACTTGGCAAGCAATGCCTGCGTATGCAATTAAAGTGAAAACAGTAATTGTGATTGACAATGTTTTGGATACCATCTCTGCGCTCCAAGAAAATCTCACTGGTACAGTATCAACAGTAGAAAAAGGTGTCTATACTTTTGAAAATGAAGCATTAGAGGCACTTGTCATGAGTTCTTCAAGTGCGCTATTGTTGCCGGGATGCTATCCCGTTTTATCAGATACAAAAACTACCGCCAGTCAAATCGTCGATATCTGTGACGAAGAGTACTACTTTATCAACTCCCACGAAATCAAGTTCCTTATCAGAAAGGGCCGATAATGAGTGATTTTACTTATTCTGCCGTTTAACGATTACCCTCAGCAGTTCAACGAATACTCGGCTTTTTAACGATTACAACGGCACAGGAAGCCGCAATCCCCATAAAACGCACAAAACCCCGCCGCAGAATTGCTCTGTGGCGGGGTTCACTTATGCGCTGAAACAGCCGAAAAGCCTTATTTCAAGCGGTTTTCAGGCATAGAAAAATGCCACCGTAATTCTATCAAAATTACGGTGGACTTATGTTGAGGGCGCTCGGTTTTTGACCGGAGTGTAATGACAGAATTACAGAAAACGCAGCTTCAACGCATAAATCATGGAACCGATACCCAAGCCTGCCGTATAGCAGCTGTTGGTTTTTCTGAATGCAGGAGTGTAATAAATATTATTGTCAGCATCGAAGCAGAATTTTTCGGCGGTTAGTACGTTTGTTTCATGCTCCAAAAGACTACCTCCGAGGAAACGACGCATAAAGTCGATTCCTGCACACATGGTAGCAATAGGCTTTTTCCTGCTGCTAAAGTGCGCGATGCATGCTTCTATTGTGCTAGAAGCCATATAATTGTTCAGAAGACCAATTCCGCCGGGTATGATTAGTGCATCGTATTCCTCAAAATCAATTCCACAAATACTTTTCATGCGTCCTCTGCCAATGCGTGCGGACTCTAAAAGAACATTTCTGTTATCTGCAAGTTGCTCTGTCAGGTGGTTGACTGACGGGACGGAGATATCCTCGGCAACGGGCGTATAATCACATCCATATCTGTCAAGCGCAGCATATGTCAGAATAACTTCTTCAATGCAGGAACCATCGCCGAGACCGCAGCCGGCTAATAAAACCAAGCACTTCATACACCGCTGTCCTCCCGTAAATTCATATCTGTTTTATCAATTTCAAGTATAACCTACCAAAACAAAAAAGTCCACCGTAATTCTATCAAAATTACGGTGGA
>CABRLU010000302.1 GCA_902471845.1 uncultured Lachnospiraceae bacterium
TTATTTTGCACTTACGAAGTTGGTGAATTTATCCGGTGTTGGTGAAAAAACAGAACGAAAATTAAAAAAGATAGGAATTTTAAAAGCAGAAGATTTTTTACAATATTATCCGAACCATTATGAATACTTTCCTTATCTTACCTATATTAAGGATCTTGCCCATTTGGAAGAAGGTACAATCGTGAGCATTTGGGTACAGCTAAAGGTCAATGTGATGCGTTCCGGCAAAGTTACCCGTATCTGGGGGGAAGATTCCAGCGGAGACATCAATATCTCTTGGTTTCATCCGCCTTATACCGTTCGTCAGTTAAAAAGAGGGAGTAAGGCTGTATTACGCGGTCCAATTTCTTTTTTTCGTGATAAACCCTGTATGTTCCAGCCTTCTTTATATTCACCGGAAGAATATAAGGAATTATTAGGAAAAATGCTTCCTGTATATCCGTCTACATCTGGTATTTCGCAGAGATTACTTCGAAGCTGCGTCCGGGAAGCCCTTGAAATGGAGATTCCAGAGACATTGCCTGAAACAGTGCTTCAAAAATACAACTTATATTCCAGAGCAGATGCTTTAAGAGAAATCCATTTTCCACAAAGTGAATCTACGCAAAAGCAAGCTGTATACCGTTTAAAATTTGAAGAATTTTATCAGTTCAAGAAAGAGTTGGCGGAAAACTATGCTGCAGAAGAGCCAAACGCATGTCCGATGAAAAAATCAAGCCTGCTTAATAACGTTGTCATAAAGGGACTGCCCTACACATTGACGAATGCGCAGCAACAGGCATGGAAAAAGCTGGAAACAGAGCTGTGCGGAAAATATCGGGTAAACCAGCTGATTCAGGGAGATGTTGGCGCTGGTAAGACCATTGTTGGCTTTTTAGCTATGTTATTAGCGGTTGATAACGGCTATCAGGCTGTTTTAATGGCTCCAACAGAGGTTTTGGCAGAACAGCATTATGAAGATATGATGGGTTTCCTGAAAAATTATAATCTGCCTTATGCATGTGTCTTAGTTACAGGAACAACGAAACAGAAAAAAGCGATTTATCGAAGAATTGCGGATGGCACAGCTAATCTGATTATCGGAACCCATGCTGTAATTTCAGAGTCAGTCGCATATCAAAAGCTGGGAATTGTTATTATTGATGAACAGCACCGATTTGGTGTTTCACAGAGGACATCTTTACAGAACAAGGGGAAGAGGCCGCACGTTGTTACAATGAGTGCAACTCCAATTCCCCGTTCTCTTGGACTTATTTTATACGGAGATATGGATATTTCTATCATTAACGAGCGACCGGCTAATCGACTGCCTTTAAAAAATTGTGTAATCTCACGGAGTGATCGTTCCAAGGCATGGCGGATGATTTACCGCCAGATCCAGCAAGGAAGGCAGGCATATATTATATGTCCAATGGTAGAGCAGAACCCGCTGTTTCCAGTTGCTGATGTCCAGAGTTACGCCGAATTTCTTCGGAAGGAATATCCTCCAGATATTCAGATCGGCATCTTACACGGAAAGCTTTCTGCTAAGGAAAAAGCTTCCATTATGGAAAAATTCCAGAAGAATGAAATCCAGTTGTTGATAGCAACTACCGTTGTTGAGGTAGGCGTTAATGTTCCAAACGCTTCCGTGATCATGATTGAAGATGCAGATCGTTTCGGTATGGCACAGCTCCATCAGCTTCGCGGTCGGGTAGGCCGCGGAAAATGGCAAAGCTATTGCATTTTTG
>CABRLU010000303.1 GCA_902471845.1 uncultured Lachnospiraceae bacterium
ATCTTTTGATAGAACCGCCGCGCAATTCTTCAATCACTACATCAGCATTGATCGTCGTCTTCACCAGGTCTTCACTTACTTTTTTATTAAATCTCTGGCTAAAATTACCCACTGCGATACCATGTGCAGCAGTATACTTGCTGCCGCTGTCTCCTGAGGGCGACCACAGCGTTTTCGCTTTGATGGTAATCGTACCGTTTTTCCCCGGATTGGTTTTATTGCTGTCAACCACGATAGTTGTCTTATTATTCGCCTTGATCCCGTATGCAGAATAATCGGTCCCCAAATCAGCAACTTTCGTCAAGTCGAGCGTCAGGTCATGACCCGCCATATCAATATTAATTGTCTTAATTGAGGCCTTATCATGCGTATATCCTAAAATACCTGCTGCGACGGACTTGAATCTTTCTTTAGGCATGTTATTTTTATTAACAACCTGTGCCAGACGGTCTGCAGTAAATACTTCACTTTCACTGATCGGATTTGTAGACTGATCTGCCATCACCTGGCATGTACCCGCCAGCAGCGCAATTGTAACACCGGCAGCCAGCCGCCTCATCTGTAATTTACTTACCTTATTCCGTTTCATAATTCCTCCCTATTTTTCAAACATAAACTCTCCGCCGGATACTCGATTAGCATTCCGGCCTTGCCCGATAGCAGGCAATTCATCCTCTTCTAAAACATACCCATCCGGATCTGAACCGCTTACCGCGGTCATGAAACCCGTGTCACATGAACCGGATTCACTCCAAAAAGTATTTCAAATTATCCATGCCCGGCACTCCCTTTCATCCACTCCATTAAACGCAACAAAAAACGAGACAATAAAAAGATGCACAGATTTCATAATTCTAAATCTGAACCGGATTTCCCATATCCGGCTTCCTTATGCATCTAACCTTATGCCTCGCAAGTCATTAGAAAATCAGAAAACAAAGTGGCACCCTGACTTAGTTCCTCATTCTGTCATATCTCCGTGAAAGACTTACTATGACACAATTCCCCATACAGTTGCGGGCCAGTTCCGGAGTCTCACCGGATTCCCCACATGAGCTCTTCAGCTTTTGTCCTCATATAGTATTAAATTATTGGATAACCATTATTTATTAAGAAACAGCTATTTGTATCTCATAATTTCAAATGATTATCTAATTTCATCTTGTAAATTATACTATATTACTTTTCACATATCAACAATAAATGATATTCCAATTGGTAATTTTAATTATTTTTTATAAATCCTTTTCAAATACAATGTTAACTTACTCTGTTTCGCATACTTATCTAATTATCTCCCAAGTATAAAAGACTGCCGTCCTGTCCCCAGGAAAGCAGTCCTTTATTTTTTCTTCTTATTATTCAGTTCTCATGACAAAATCTTGTTTCATTCCCCTTTTGGAAGTTGACATCATGCTCAGAAGCTGAAGCGGATTCCCGCATTGATTCTCCAATCTACCTTGTAATCTCCGCCAAAGCTCTTTGTGAAATCTGCATAAATCATGCTTCTCGGACTCAGGTAGTAGTTGCCGCCCAGTGCAATTTCCACCCAGGTATCCTTAAGGCTGAACGAGGAACGCTTGCCTGTTTTTCCGGGTTCACTGAACAGGATGTGTCCATCTCCGTCAAATTCATGGAACAGACTTGCTTTGGCATAGAAATTGCCTTTGTCACTTTCTACTCCGGCAACTACACCCAGGCGTCCG
>CABRLU010000304.1 GCA_902471845.1 uncultured Lachnospiraceae bacterium
TAAGATGGTTTCTTGTTTATTATAAATGGAGTGAAAGGCATAATATGAAAAACAGTGATTTTTATGATTTTGGTGAACAGATACAAAAAATTGTTCAGTCAGCCATTGATTCCAATGACTTCAGAGAATTAAATGCGACCGTGCGTCAGACGGTGAATGATGCGGTCGGCGCAGTGCGTTCCGGTGTTTCTCAGGCATCGGAGAGCATGTCAAAGGCGCAGAGTGAATATGGAAAGAAAAATAAAGGCGAGACTGCCGGTCCCCAGGTTCACCGGGGAGAGGTAAGAAGTCAGTCTTCTTATAAACAGCGTGATAAAGAACAGGCGAAGTATTTTGCTTCCCATCCGAAGGGAGAAATTGGCGGAACACTGATGGTGGTCATCGGTTTTATCCTGAGTACCATGTTTGGAATCGGCCTGGCAGTTCTGCTTATTGTTCAGTTCGTTCTGGATGGATTGACGGCTTTGTTTATTCCGATTTTTATCCTGCTGCTTCTCTTCATTATCTTTATGATACTTGGGATGCGGGGACATCGCATTACATCAAGGATTAAGCGATTCAGAGAGTACCGGAAGATTTTAGATGACCGGGAATTCTGTGACGTGGAAGAGCTGGCCCAGAAACTTGGAAAAACGCCGGCATATGTGGTAAAAGATTTGAAAGAGATGATGAAACGCCGGATGTTTTTACAGGGACATCTGGATAAACAGGATAAATGTTTTATGATAACCGACCAGGCTTACAGTCAGTATTGTCAGGCTCAGAAGAGTCTTGAAGAGCGGGAAGCCCAGGCCAGGGCCGAGGCGGCAAAAATGGCAGATCCGAAGTATTCTGAGGAAGTGCGGACGATGCTTACCGAAGGGAAACGGTATGTTGAACATATCCGTGCCTGTAACGATGCGATTCCTGATGTGGAGATTTCGGCAAAGATTTCCCGGTTGGAACTGATCATCTCCAGAATTTTCACTCAGGTGGAGAAGGACCCGTCTCTGGCGCCGGAGCTTCATCAATTTATGAATTATTATCTTCCAACGACCCAGAAGCTTCTGGATGTTTATCAGGAATTGGATAATCAGCCGGTACAGGGGCAGAATATTTCTGAAACGAAAAAAGAAATTGAAGCAACTTTAGATACGATTAACCAGGCATTTGAGAATCTTCTGGACAGCTGCTATAAAGATACGGCATGGGACATTTCGACGGATATTTCCGTTCTGAATACGATGCTGGCCAAAGAAGGATTGACCGGGGACGAGATGCCGGTTCGGACATCCAAAAACACAACTGCCTAGGATGAGCGATACATAAGAAGTCTGGAAAGTAAGGAGAGAGAACGATGAGCGAAGCATTTAAAGAGTTTCAAACAGCACCGACACTGGTGTTCGATGAAGTGCCGGAGATGGAAGAAAAGGCCGAGTTGGCTGAGACGGCAGCGAAAGAGCCGGAACCGATGGATGATTCGGTTTTGAGTGCGGAAGAACGGGCCATGGTGGACAGCTTCAGTCAGCAGATTGATCTGAATAACACGAATGCAATTTTAAAATACGGTGCCGGAGTTCAGAAAAAGATGGCGGATTTTTCAGAAGCTGCACTGGAAAATGTAAAGTCCAAGGATCTGGGCGAGGTCGGAGATATGCTCAGCAATGTGGTTACAGAGCTGAAAAGCTTTGATGCAGAAGAAGAGAGCAAAGGATTTT
>CABRLU010000305.1 GCA_902471845.1 uncultured Lachnospiraceae bacterium
GCTGTATGTACGCACGCCGTCCCTGCTCCTGCGGCGTTGGCGCCGGTGCGGTGTCCGGTCTGGATCGCACGTCTTCCGTGCGTTGCCGTGGTGAGACCGATGTTTGGCGTAGCGGCGCAGGCTGCTCCGTTTGCGCGCGCTCCGTGGATTCTGCATAGCGCGTCCGATGGGAAAAGCTGTGCGGGAGCTGGACAGCTTCATGGACGAGTTTACGGGCAGTCGTTTCTACCTGCTCGGTCGCGGTATGCTCTGTGCTGTCCGAACGGTTGGGCTGCTTTGCGCTGTCGTTCAGCTCCTTTACGAATTTTTGCACCATCTGGCGCTGGATGGTAGATGCGACTTGATGTTTGGGCTGCTTGCCCTTCGGACGGTCGGCTCGTTCTCGAATGTCTGGAATGGGAGTCACCTCCATTTTGATGTGTGGTTTGTTTCATTTGAGATACAAACAATGTAAGCACTTGATAGAAATACGATATGTGATAAAATGGATAAAAACCATGATACCATTCACGCTTGAGTATGAGGTAGTTATATGCTATATGGTGAAAGAAACATTAAAATTGATGCGTTAAAAAGATGGGCTAAATCACTAAGTATTTCAAAAGAAGATCCGTCTTATGGTTTATTTAAGGATCAACTTGATGTTTTTAAGGATCTGATTTCCAAATTGATGCCCGGTGATTATTGGAAGAACGTATTATATTCTGTATCACATTACTTCATGGGGTATTTCCTGAAACGGCATAATAGCGCAATCCGTATAGCGAACTATTACGAGTGTTTTATTGCTCCAGTTGATATAGAAACACATAAGAAAATTCTTGCAGGGTATCCACCCTATACTAGTACCGGCGAGGTAGTCCTTCGAGATAACGATGAGATAATCGGTAGCATTGGTGAAAAAAGTGATCTTCTTTGGTCCGTCTTCAAGGATTATTTTATTGTTGAATCCCAGTACGGGGATGTAAATCATACACTTGCGAACCACGATGAGATAATGTCTATACAGCTTTGGAATACGGAGAACATGACCGATTCCGAAATATCAGAATATATTGATTATATTCTATTGCAGTTGGCTCTTGAAAAGGACTTGTTATTCAAGCGAATACATCCGAGCGATTTTTGGAAAACTTATGGAGCTGCACAGAATTATGATATACGGATAAATAACGAAACACCTGAATCCATTCCTATGACATACTTAATGTCTGGGGTTACTTGCGACTCTCCACGAATTGCATATCTTTATTTCTATCAAGTGCTTGAATACTTTTTTGTAAGGGCTCAAAATCGTTTTCTGCTTCGTGAGTTTGAACGCACTAAAGTGCTGATTAGCTCGGAATTGGATGATAATTTACTGCGGCAGGTTCTAAAAGACTACACAAAAGCCTTGCGCGAAAGGGAGTCTCTGAAACTAGTTCTTCAAGAGGTCGTCGATATTGCCAAATTCAAAGAATTTATACTTGCCGATCAGGATAGGACACGTCAATTTACCACAGATATTTCTATTGGCAAAAAAACAGCTTTGAATTTACAAGCAGCAGATGATAAACTAATTAGTAGCCTTGCTGAGAGAATATATTTTTTTAGATGTGCCATTGCTCATGCTAAAGGTGATGCAGATATGTACATGGCTAATGTCGTCGTTGGTGGACAGCGCGACGTTTGCGATGGTATTTTTCATTGCCAC
>CABRLU010000306.1 GCA_902471845.1 uncultured Lachnospiraceae bacterium
TGTCGGCGCCGCCAGCCGTATTTCCAGTCCTTCATTCTCAAAAAATCGAATCATAGCGTTGATCGTCGTTGTCTTTCCCGTACCCGGGCCGCCGGTGATGACCAGAACACCATTTCTGGCCGCCTCCACGACAGCGGTCTTCTGCATTTCGTCGAGGTTAATTTTTTCTTCCGCCTCAATACGGCGAATCTGCTGTTCTGCTTCTCGAAGACTTACCTCATATTTAATATTTAAGTTTTTCAACATACGGGCCGTACTGAGTTCCAAATAATAATATACAGAAGCGTACACCACCGACTGTTCTTCTATCGTTTTTATGACAATCTTTTTATCAATGGAAAGATCCATAAGCTGCCGTTCCACCGCTTCTTCCGATATTTCGAGAATTTCTGCTGACTGACGCTTCAATTCCTCCACCGGAAGATACACATGCCCATTCATACTTGCCTGCAGAAGCACATAAATAACGCCGCTTCGAATCCGGTAATCGGAATCCATGCCGATTCCGGCCCGCCGCGCAATGTCATCCGCCAGGCGAAAACCGATACCCGATACATCCTCCGCCAACTGGTAAGGATTTTCCCGGATAATATCATAAAGCCGGCTGCCGTACTCATTATAGATTTTCACTGCATAGGCCGTGCTGATACCATATTTCGATAAAAACATCATAGCCTGACGCATGTCCTGTTTATCATGAAACTGCTGATAAATTTCCTGGGCCTTCCGCTCGCTGATGCCTTTGACTTCCGCCAGCCGTTCCGGTTCATTTTCGATGATGCGAAAACTATCCTCTTTAAATTTTTTTACAATTCGGCCGGCCAGAGACGGACCTACACCTTTAATCGCCCCTGAACCAAGATAACGCTCAATGGAAAATAAATCTTCCGGAGCTTCAATAGAAAAAGCGGCAATGCGGAACTGACGCCCGTAAGTCGCATGTTCCACATAATCCCCCTCAGCTTTAATATATTCGCCTTCATTGACCATCGCCATGGTCCCGGTACACATGACTTCGTCACCCTGACACATCAGGGCCAGCACCGTATAGCCATTATTCTCATTATGATAAACTATATGTTCAACCAAACCGTGAAGTGTCTCCATGCTCATCCTCCCAAACAGGTATTACTTTCTTACCGTTTTCACCACGCAAAAAAGGCTGAAAACCCTTTGCATTTTCAGCCCCTCTCAATTTAGCGCGCACTTTTTTTAGCTTCTACAAATTCCGTATATCTGCCGGTGCCAATAGCCACAACGGAAATCGGGTCATCCGCCAGAGTTGTACGAATCCCCGTAATCTGCTCAATCAGCCGGTCCATACCATACAGTAAGCTTCCACCGCCTGTAAGCAAGATGCCGCGGGTAGCAATATCCGCGGATAATTCCGGCGGAGTTTCCTCCAAAACCTTATGAATTCCGGTAATGATCTGAGTCAGGCAGCTCTCCAGAGCTTCCTGAGTTTCCACCGAGCTCATCACAATGGTCTTTGGCAGGCCTGTTAAAACATTACGTCCGCAGACTTCCATGGTCTCTTCCTCATCTCTCGGATAAGCCGTGCCAATCTGCTTTTTTATCTCTTCGGCGGTCCGCTCTCCGACAAGGATTTCATATTTTTTGCGCAGATAACGGACGATCGCATCGTCAAAATCATTGCCCGCCACCTTCAGTGACTGACTGACCACCGTATCC
>CABRLU010000307.1 GCA_902471845.1 uncultured Lachnospiraceae bacterium
TTGGGTCATAACCAGCTTCTACTAATGTCTCGAAACCAGCCTGCATTAATGCACAAACACCACCGCAGAGAACGGCCTGTTCACCGAAGAGGTCTGTTTCTGTTTCTGTCTTGAAAGTTGTTTCAAGAACGCCGGCTCTTGCACCGCCGATACCCAGAGAATAAGCCAGAGCCATTTCCTGAGCTTTTCCGGTGTAATCCTGATATACAGCAATAAGACAAGGTGTTCCTTTACCTTCCTGGAACTCGCTTCTTACTGTATGACCCGGAGCCTTTGGAGCGATCATTGTAACGTCAACATATGCCGGAGGTACGATACATCCGAAATGAATGTTGAAACCATGAGCGAACATTAACATGTTTCCTTCTTCAAGGTTTGGTTCGATATCTCTCTTGTACATATCAGCCTGTAATTCATCATTGATAAGAATCATGATGATATCTGCCTGTTTTGCAGCTTCAGCTGCTGTAAACACTTCAAATCCCTGAGCTTCTGCTTTTGCCCATGATTTGCTTCCTTCATAAAGTCCGATGATAACATGACAACCTGACTCTTTTAAGTTCAAAGCATGTGCATGTCCCTGGCTGCCGTAACCGATAATTGCAATTGTCTTTCCCTCTAAAAGAGACAGGTTACAGTCTTCCTGATAAAAAATCTTAGCCATTTTAACTTCCTCCTACTGTTAATCTTTTAAAATATGTATCTTCTAATAATACAGAGCTGTACACTTCATCGTGCATCAGACGGAATATTATTATGGAGCTATAAATACTTTACGTCATCCATACCTCTGGACAAACCGGTCACACCGGTCCGGGCCAGTTCAAGAACCTCGTAATCACTGACCAAACGGATAAACGCATCTAATTTTGATTGATTTCCTGTCAGCTCAATAATCATAGAATCAATACCCACATCCACGACCTTCGCCCGGAAAATATCAACCACCGACAGAATCGCCTGACGTTCCTCCGCATTCGCCCGAATCTTGATCATGATCAATTCACGGCAAACGGAAACGCCCTCCTTCAGTGTCTTGACATCGAGTACATCCACCATCTTGCGCATCTGTTTCTCAATCTGTTCAAAAATTAAATCATCCCCGTCAACAACAACGGTAATCCGTGTAAATCTCGGATCCATCGTCACACCGGCGGAAATGCTGTGAATATTGTATCCTCTGCGGGTAAAAAGTCCTGATACACGGCTTAAAACACTGGAAGTATTATCCACCAACAGTGAAAAAACTCTCTTTTGTTCCATACCTGCACCTTCCCTTATGATTTAAAACCGGACACTTCGCCGGAGCAAAGTGTCCGCTTGTCTACTTATTATAGTGACTTCATCTAATTTTGTCAATAAAAGGATTCTCAAATCTTGCGCCTTTTAAAAGCTCTTCCTCGATTCGAAGGAGCTGATTGTATTTTGCCAGACGATCTGTCCGGGACAGAGAACCGGTTTTAATCTGGCCGCAATTTAACCCAACAGCCAGATCTGCAATCGTCGTATCCTCACTCTCACCGGAACGATGAGACATAATAGCGCCGTAACCGGCATTTCCAGCCATCTGTACCGCCTGAATGGTTTCTGTCAGCGTACCGATCTGATTCGGCTTAATAAGAATCGCATTGGCCGCCTTCTGACCAATTCCCTCCTGAAGTCTCCGGG
>CABRLU010000308.1 GCA_902471845.1 uncultured Lachnospiraceae bacterium
TTCCATATATTCTTTCAGGGAGACTTTCTCATTCTCCAAAATCTGCTCGCATTTTTCTAAAAGCTCGTCCACCGCTTCATAAACCTGGGCATACTCCCGCTCACGGACAAAATCTCCCTCCGCCTTAAAGCTTTCACTGTAAGCCCCAAGCTGTTCCTCGCCATGAATTTCCTGTATAAAGGTCCGCAGCGCCTTTGTATAATCGCCCACCGTTCCCTGACGTCCCATTTCAAATAAGGGCTCCAGTTCTTTAACAACCTGTTTCCGGGTTTCATTGATTCTTACAAAATCCTCCGGTCCAAAATCCCGGTACCGCTTGATAAATTTTTCACTCCACCGTTTCCGTCCCCGAATCCCCGTGGCTAAAAGATAATTATCCAGTACATCCACTTCGGATGCCGCCACAAGGGAATACCCGGAACGCAGATAGCGAAAAACACTTTCATATGAAAAATCTTTGAGTATAACGTCCATGCCGCTCCGGAGCATTTCCACAAAACTGTTCTCCGAAAGATTCGCTTTATCATCAATAAAAAGCGGGATTCCCACACTGTCAAACTGACGCCTGCACGCTTCCCTGTAACGGCTCACATCCCCTGTGACCATGGCAAAATCTTTATAAGACATGCCTTCATCCATAACCATCCGTTGGATTTCTCCGGCAGCAAAACCAACTTCCTCTGCCGGATAGCCGAGAGCATAGACTTTCAAATGTTCCGGTATTCCCTGCCACGGACGGAATCTATGAAACCGGAATAAATGTTTTTCCATGAAATTTAACTCATTCCGGCTGACCGCCCCTGGTGTGTCCAGTAAAATATCCGGCTCCTTCTCCACATTCAGCCGGATGCACATTTTGTTTAACTTCCACAGAGTCTCCTTGGTCAGATAAAACAACTGGTATTCTTGTCCCAGTTCATAAGGTTTGTCATGAACATCTATACTCAGACCAATCACCAGTCGTTTACACAGAAGCATCAGCTTTTCCAGGAGGCTGTACTGGGACGGGGTAAAACCGGTAAAATTATCAATATACATGATACTATCCTTCAGAATTCCCGAATCCGGCACCTTCTGAGCCAGAACCTCCAAAAGTTCTTCAGACGTCATGTAAGTATCCGACATATATTCTTTAAAGGCATCATACAATATCTGAATATCCCCGAGCTTTTTCCCAAGCATGGTATGTTCGCCCACCTGTTTCCGGCTTTCCGAAAGCTCACTGGAGCGGACACTGTACTGGAACAGTTCGGAGAGCATGGATTTGGCCTGCCCGACAAAACCGCTTTTGCCGACACTGGATGCAAAAGCTTCCAGCTCATTCTTATGTTCAGACAAAAGTCTCCGGATGACCATACTCTTGCCCGTATCCTCCAAAATCGTTTTCCGGATGCCGCCGAGTTCATCGAACACCCGGTAAGCCAGTCTCGGAAAGCTGACAACATCCACATTCATAACACCGTGTCCCGGATGAAGTTCTGTCATCTTCATCTGGGTCTGCATCGTATACTGCTCCGGTACCACCAGATAAAAATTCTGTTCCGGTGCTGCCAGGGATTCTTCAATTAATTTCCGGTACATTATTTCTGAACGGCGGGTTCCGGCGCCGCCAATAACCATCTGAAGTGACATCTCATGACCCCTTTCT
>CABRLU010000309.1 GCA_902471845.1 uncultured Lachnospiraceae bacterium
CCGGGCCAGATTGTCATTTGCTATGGGAATCTCCACAGCGGCGTGGAGTACCCGCTCATTAAATTTGTGATTCTGTCCGAGAGCGATATTTTCGGAGAGACGAAGAAACGGCGAAAAAAGAAAACAGAATACAGCGGACAAAAGCTGAACAGTTTTATGGACTTGAATATCGGCGACTATGTGGTGCATGAAAACCATGGGCTCGGCGTGTATAAAGGCATTGAAAAGATAGAAGTCGATAAGGTTGAAAAGGATTATATCAAAATCGAATACTCCGGCGGAGACAATCTCTACATTCTGGCAACTCAGCTGGATATGATTCAAAAATATGCCGGGGCTGATGCAAAACGGCCGAAACTGAATAAATTGGGCGGACAGGAATGGCACCGGACAAAAAGCCGGGTGCGCGGCGCGGTCAAAGATCTGGCAGAGGATTTATTGAAGCTTTATGCGGCGCGTCAGTCTCAGGAAGGTTTTGCCTATGGACCGGATACCATCTGGCAGCGGGAATTTGAGGAAGCTTTCCCATATGAAGAAACGGACGATCAGCTTTCGGCCATCGAGGCGACGAAAAAAGATATGGAAAGTAAGCGGATCATGGACCGTCTCATCTGCGGTGACGTAGGCTACGGAAAGACAGAGGTAGCCATCCGGGCGGCGTTTAAAGCAGTCCAGGACGGTAAGCAGGTCGCCCTTCTTGTGCCGACAACGATTTTGGCTCAGCAGCACTACAATACCTTTGTCCAGCGGATGAAGGATTATCCGGTAGTCATCCGGACCATGTCCCGGTTCCGGACGAAGACGGAGCAGGCAGAGACGGTCAAAGAACTGAAAAAAGGCATGGTGGATATTCTAATTGGAACCCATCGGATTTTGTCAAAGGATATTGAGTTTAAAAACCTGGGATTGCTCATTGTAGATGAGGAACAGAGGTTTGGCGTGGCTCATAAAGAAAAGATTAAAAAACTGCGGGAAAATGTGGATGTATTGACCTTGTCGGCAACGCCGATTCCAAGAACACTCCATATGAGCCTGATCGGTATTCGGGATATGAGTACATTGAGCGAGCCTCCGATGGACCGGATGCCGGTGCAGACCTATGTCATGGAATATAATGAAGAAATGGTCCGGGAAGCCATTGCCCGGGAAATCGGACGGGGCGGCCAGGTTTATTATGTATTTAACCGGGTAAATGGTATTGTGGAAATGACGGCGGCCATTCAAAAGCTGGCGCCGGATGCGGAAGTAGCGTTTGCTCACGGTCAGATGAGTGAGCGGGAACTGGAAAAGGTCATGTACCGCTTTATCAATGGAGAGATTGATGTACTTGTTTCCACGACGATCATCGAGACCGGATTGGACATTTCCAATGTCAATACGATGATCATTCATGATGCGGACCGTCTGGGCCTGTCACAGCTTTATCAGCTCCGGGGACGGGTCGGGCGTTCGAACCGGACGGCTTATGCTTTTCTTCTTTATCGCCGGAATACGGTTCTTCGGGAAGTGGCAGAAAAACGTCTGGCAGCGATTCGGGAATTTACAGAGTTTGGCTCAGGATTTAAGATTGCCATGCGGGATTTGGAAATCCGGGGAGCCGGAAATCTTCTGGGGCAGCAGCAGAGCGGTCATATGGAGTCGGTTGG
>CABRLU010000310.1 GCA_902471845.1 uncultured Lachnospiraceae bacterium
TTTTTCCTGACCTTTACCATTGGAGACTGGCTCAAAGGATATCTGGAAGTGGGAATTGAGAGCCTTTCCGATGTCGTCAACAAGGGATTGATTGCCGCCGGGGTCAGTGAAATGCTCCGCTCGTTATTGGTAGATGGTATCATAGCTGGTGTGGGCGGTATCCTTACCTTTTTGCCGAATATTTTTATCCTTTTTCTGGCACTGGCCTTTCTGGAGGACAGCGGATACATGGCCCGTGTTGCTTATGTCATGGAAGGGATTATGAGTAAACTTGGCCTATCCGGGCGGGCGTTTATCCCTATGATTTTAGGGTTCGGATGTACGGTTCCGGCAATCATGGCGTCAAGGGCACTGGAAAATAAACGTGACCGCTTTAAGGTGATGCTGATTACGCCGTTTATGAGCTGCAGCGCCCGCCTGCCAATCTACATTCTGTTTTCCGAGATGTTCTTTCAGGAACATGCCATGTTGGCAGCCTATTCCATGTATGTGATCGGGCTGGTGACAGCGATTCTGGTGGCTGCGGTCATCCATTTGATTGACCGGAGGAAGTCAGAAAACTATCTGTTGATCGAGCTGCCGGAATACAAAGCCCCAAGTGCCAGAACGGTAGCGATCTATGTATGGGAAAAGGTGAAAGACTACCTGACGAAAGCAGGAACCACAATCTTTGTGGCATCGATTGCGATGTGGGTGATCTTAAATTTCGGTCTGCATGGCTATACGACAGAAATGGCAGACAGCTTCGGAGCAATTCTGGGGCATTATCTTGTGCCATTCTTTGCACCGATTGGCCTGGGATTCTGGCAGATAGCGGTTGCCCTGATTGCTGGCATTTCCGCTAAGGAAGTGGTAGTTTCCAGTTGCGCCGTCCTGTTTGGAGTTCCGAACATCAATTCCGGGGCAGGGATGGACACACTGGTTGGCATCCTGGGTGCTGCAGGATTTGGACAGCTCAATGCGTTCTGTCTGATGGTGTTCTGTCTGCTGTATATTCCTTGTGCGGCGGCATTGGCAACGATACGGAAAGAGTCGGGCAGTACCCGGTGGATGCTGTTATCCGCCCTGTTTCAGTTAGCAGTAGCATGGATTGTGACATTTGTTATTTATCGTATTGGGATTTTGATGTGAGGTAAAAAAGATGAAATCAGGAAAATGGATTTGTATAGCAGCCGTTCTGGTATTGAGCGGTATGATAGGAAAGAATTTATTTACAAAAAAGAAAACTGACTGATACACGGACAGTTGGGAGGAGGACACAAATGAGTATCATTGATTCAGTAAAAAATACAGCTTTTTCAACCGCTGTGAAAACAGTGATGGATTATTTAGAGAAAGATCCGGAAAAAAATATTCCCAAGGCAATGAGCATGATGGATAAGGTGTTACCGGATGGGTGGTATGAGGGACAGCGGGCTGCATTTCGTAAAGCAATCGCAGAAAAAGGAAACTGGTATCAGTTGATTATGAAAGCATATCAATTAGATGCGGGAGTGAGAAAAACCTTTTTTCAGAACTTTATTGTCAATTCAGCGCTGAAAGGTTCTGCCATTCAGAATGAGATCAGGGAAAGGGAAAACTGCAATGTGCCGTGGGCGGTTCTGTTAGAT
>CABRLU010000311.1 GCA_902471845.1 uncultured Lachnospiraceae bacterium
GGATACGGATGTGGCTGTTAATGTTTGTCTGAAAAAAAATATGGCCAAAATCCGTACTTGGATCAGCCGTCAGGAAATGGAAGGTATGTATCTTTATTACGGATTTGGGCTAGATCCGTATGCCAACATCACCGATGCCCGCGGACGTGATATACCTTGCTTTGGGCCGATCAAATTGGAAATGAAATAAATGACTGTATTTGTAAAAGGAGTAGAGTTCATGGAGAAATGGCGTCAAAAGGTACGGGATATACTGTATCAAAACCGTGAAGAGATTGATGATCGCGTTCAGAACGGAATCGAATTGTATCGTAAGGGATATCTAAAGCTACATTTTGTCGATAAAGATGGGCACCCTGTTCAAAATGTGCGTATCCAGGGAGAATTAAAAAAGCATTCGTTTCATTTCGGCGCTAATATTTTCATGCTTGAGGAACTGGAAACCCCGGAAAAGAATCGGCAATATGAGGAGTATTTTAAGAAACTCTTCAATATGGCGACCCTGCCGTTTTACTGGAAAGATTTAGAGCCGGAACAAGGGCGCCCTCGTTATGCGGTTGGCAGTAGCCGCGTTTACCGGCGTCCGCCGATCGATCTCTGTCTGGACTTCTGTGAGAAAAACGGAATAGAGCCGAAAGAGCATTGCCTCAATTATGATCAGTGGTCGCCGGATTGGCTGGAGCGCCACGATATATCGGAAATTAAGTACCAACTTGAAAAACGATTTGCGGAAACGGCAGAACTTTACGGCACTCGTATTCACGATTGGGAGATCACAAACGAAACATTCTTTAATAACAATGTGACAGACTTCTATTTTTCAGATGATTATGTTGAGTGGAGCTATCGGACAGCAGATAAATATTTTAAGAAGAATTCGCTCATTATTAATGAAGCCATGGATGCATCTTGGATCTATTTCCGCGAAAATCGTACACAGTATTATATGCAGATCGAGCGGCTTCTGAATATGGGGTGCCGTGTAGACAAGATCGGTATGCAATATCATATGTTTTGGGAGCGCGAGACGGCATTGCCCTATCTGGAATTAGCCTATGATCTGAAGCGCTTTTCACATATATTGGATCGATACAGTGAATTCAATCGTCCCATGCAGATTACGGAGATTACTATTCCTGCGTACACAACACAGGCTGCAGATGAAGAATTGCAGGCGGAGATCTTGACTCGCCTGTATAAGCTGTGGTTCAGTCACCCGAAAATAGAAGCGATCATCTACTGGAATATGGTGGATGGTTATGCCGCTTATGCGCCGCAGGGCAGTGAAGAAGGCGAAAACTATTATCATGGCGGACTGCTGCGCTATGATTTTACAAAAAAGCCTGCCTACGATGCTTTGTATCATCTTATCCATGAAGAATGGCATACCGTTATAGATGGTCTTGCTGCAAAAGGGGAATATACATTTAAGGGCTTCTACGGAGACTATGAACTGGAAGCAACAGTAAATGGCAAGGTACTTCCTTTGAAGTTTACCTTGTCACCTAATGATGAAGCGGAAAAAACTTTTGTTGTGTAAGAACAACAAACGGGGGCCGGATTAACGAGCGACCGACAGACACAAGCAGGAGGGGCTGAATGGCGGAAT
>CABRLU010000312.1 GCA_902471845.1 uncultured Lachnospiraceae bacterium
ACCTGATATAAGCCCCGATATTTTTCCGTATTTTCTTTTTCCGGATAATAGGTCTTTTTAACTTCTAAGTATCCTTCCAGACGTTCTTTAACCTCATGGATATCTCCAACCGCATAGGCTCCGAACATACAATTGATGACTACAGCACCGCCCGCATTTTTAAATGTGATGACTTTACTATCCAGCATATCTGATTTCATCTGATTCCACAAATCATCTCTGCTGCCGCCCTCGGTAATGGCAATGCGGCTCAAATCTACACCGGCGCTCCGGTAAATATCTGTGATTTCCATATAATCATATCCAATAGCTTCCAGTACTGCCCGCCAAAGCACCGTCTGGTCCGTATCCATCGTCATATTCAAAAAGCAGCCGCAGGCATTGGCAATCTCTCCCATGCCGCCGGTCAGGTAAGGCAAAAACAATACGCCATTGGCGCCGACAGGTACTTCCCTGGCCCCTGCACTCAAATCCTGGTAGTAATCCCCATCTTCCTCTTTTTTACATATATTATCCTTGTACCAACGCAGAGCAAGTCCTCCTGTTCGTATAAATCCCCAATAGAAATAGGTTCCCGGTAGTGTGCCGCTGTTAAAAATCAAGCCGCTGCCTTTTCGGCTCAGCTCCGGCACGATTCCATCCGTTGACACACAAAACATAGAACAGGTTCCGGCCACATCCACCGCATGTCCCGCCTCCAGAATACCGCTGCCAATCATAGACTGCATCGTATCTCCGGCACCGGCGCAAATCGGAATTCCCGCCGGGAAACCAGTTTCTTCCGCTGCCTCCTCCGTCAACTTGCCAACAATATCCCACGGCTTCATAATTTTCGGCATATATTTTATATCCAGTTCAAGAATATCCAACTGTTCTCTGGACCATTCTTTTGTGTATACATTATACCCAAGTCCCCATCCGGACATGGCGCCCCAGTCAATAAACATATCCTCAGCGGAAAGCCCCGCAAGATGGGCTAAAATATAAGGAGCATTATGGATAAACTTTGCGCCTTTTTCCTGAAATGCTTTACTATTTTCCAGAAACCACCGGGCAAACATGGCCGGAAACATACAGTTTGCTTCCGCATTTCCCGTCTCTTTCCCCCAAATGTCCAAATCCATCGCATTTATCGCCTGAACATCGTTAGTCGTCCGAGAATCCAGATAATTAATATACGGAGTGATTGCATTGCCATCTGTGTCTACACCGACAATTCCGCAGATGATACCGTCTCCCATAATGGATTGAATTCCTTCCACAGCAAAGCCCTTCGTCCTCATCTGCTCCGCACACTCTTTCATACACGCCTTCGTCAGACGCAGATATTCATCCACGTCCATTTCCACCCATCCCGGATTAGGATAATAAAGTGTCGTCGGTTTACTGGCTGAAGCCACGCATTCCATTTTTTCATTACAAATCACAACTTTCACACTCTGTGTTCCCGCATCAAACCCCACATAATATTTTTCCATTTCAGGCTTCTCCTTCCCGTAACACAAAAAGCTCCGAATATATACATATTCAGAGCTTTTAAACATCAAAAATAAACACGACATTTACTTTCTTCTCTCATCCAGACTATACTGTCGGTT
>CABRLU010000313.1 GCA_902471845.1 uncultured Lachnospiraceae bacterium
ATGCCCGCTGCCGTAGTCTTCGCAGGAGACAGGCGTTCCGTCCAGCTGAAAGATGCGCAGAATATTTATCTTATCCTGATCCATGGTAAATGCTCCCTTTGCAGTGTTCCCGTCTATTTTAGTCAGTCCGGCGGAAGATAGCAATCCCTTTGTAAATTTTCCGCAGTTTTTTACAAATAGAAGTCCTTTGAAATTGACGTTAGGCTATTTTTTACGTCAAACAGATCAACAAATCGAACCCTCACAACAACCCCGTCGTCTGAATCATATTCGATATTCGTACCTGTGACCCTATCGGTTAGCGGATATAATAAAGTGATATTTCTTGCACCGTATTTCTTCTGGTAGGCGTACATCTGGTACATATCCGTCTGCGATATTCCATAGTTGGCTTTTTCATCAGCAAGCAATTTCCATTTGGTATCACAAATGAAAGTAACCCGATCGCTATTTCGATGGATAACGACATCCGGTTTCATCAGGAACCTTTTGCTTGGCTGGGTGAATAGATGATATGTTGCATCCTGTGCAGAAACTCGGAAGTCTTTTGTACCCAATGCTTTTTGTAACTGTACCGCTATATAGCTTTCAAAGAGTGTTTCCATTGGAAACAGCAACGCAAATGCAATCTCTGAACCGGTAAACGAAGTGAAGCTCTTACCCATCAGGAAAACTCTGCACCATTGCAAAGCAGTTATGTAGTCTTTCGTATTTCGGTCTGGAATGAATTTTGCAAAGTCGCCGACGTAATCACTTGAAGGAACAACTTCGTTGAATACGTTAAGTAAAGTCTTGAGATCGGCTTTGTTTTTGTTTGAGGCAGTCTGCTTATAGAGATATAGAAGGGTGGACTTTATCAGCTTGTTTTCTGGTCGATTGTTATTGAATTCATCAAACGCTACATAAGAGCGCTCTTTGTGAGCGTAGTTGAGCTTCATTTGCTCCGTGAATATTAGCTTTCCTTTGAAAAAGGTTTCATTAGAAAACACCATTTCATAACCGCTTTTCAGCCCCCGCTTGACTATATAGAATACTTCGTCAATGAACATACGAATAAAAATCTCCATTATGCCCATTTTCTCAATACCCACGTTGGATGACTGCAGGGATTTATATGGGAAATTCCGGAGCGTCCTGAGCATTTCTATGACGAGTTTTTTGACTTGACTGTCGCTGTAAGATGACTTGGAATACAGCTTTGGCAAAATCTCGATAGAAGTGCCATCGTTCATCGTCAGCACTCCAATATAGTTTTTAGCTGTAATAACCTTTCCTAAGCCTTTTTTGGCGGAAAGACCCATCAGCTCCAAAGCATCTGTGTCACGGCTCTGATTGAAGAGAATAAAATTCTCCAACTGCTCAAATGTTGTTGCCGGAAGTGTCGTATATCCGTCAACCTGCTTGCCGGTGATGAATGAGCTGTATTCAGTTATTTGATATGTAGTTCTCATTGTTCGGGGTCTTCAAATCAAGTAAAACAGTTTTAAATGTACCGGTAGGCTTCAATGTTGTCGAATGCAGCAGTATTGACTTTGTAGCGATATGTATCATCCATACCATGGTCTGTGTTGCCAAACAGGGCGGCAAAGTCT
>CABRLU010000314.1 GCA_902471845.1 uncultured Lachnospiraceae bacterium
GGGTGCGCGGCGGCATTGACTTTGATTTTCCTGAATCTAAAATCATTCTGGATAAGCGCGGCCGGGCGGTGGATGTAAAACCTTATGACAGAAATTCAGCCACAAAGATTATTGAGGATTTCATGCTGGCGGCCAATGAAACTATTGCCGAAGATTTTTACTGGCAGGAGATTCCCTTCCTTTACCGGACCCATGAAACGCCGGATATGGAACGGATTCGTAAACTGACCGTATTTCTTAAGAACTTTGGCTATTATCTGAAAATCAAATCGGGAGAGGTGCACCCAAAGGAGTTTCAGAAACTTCTTGGAAAGATTGAGGATACGCCGGAGGAAGCGATGATCAGCCGCCTGGTACTGCGCTCTATGATGCGGGCCAAATACACGACGGAGAATACAGGACATTTTGGTCTTGCAGTCAAGTTTTATACCCACTTTACATCACCAATCCGCCGATATCCGGACCTGCAGATTCACCGAATCATTAAGGAACAGATCGATGGCCGACTGAATGACCGCCGGCTGGAGCATTACAGAAAGCTGCTTCCGACTGTGGCGACGGATACGAGCACAACGGAACGCCGGGCCGATGAGGCGGAACGGGAAGTAGACAAGCTTAAAAAGGTGGAATACATGTCGAGACATTTGGGTGAGATTCATGAGGGTGTCATTTCCGGCATTACCAACTGGGGAATGTATGTGGAACTGCCAAATACCTGCGAGGGCATGATTCGTCTTCAGGACCTGGATGATTATTATATTTTTGATGAAAATAAATATGAACTTCAGGGAGAAATGAGCCGTCGGACTTTCCGCCTTGGACAGAAATTGAAAATCTGTATTGCAAATGCAGATAAAGTCACACGAACCGTTGATTTTTTACTGGCAGATGATGTACAATAGATAGTGCGCGTAAGGTGCGGAAATGAGGTAGCATATGGGCAAAGCAGGAATTAAATTAATTGCCAATAACAAAAAAGCATACTATGATTATTTTATTGAAGACACCTATGAAGCCGGAATATCTTTGCACGGGACAGAAGTAAAGTCTCTCCGAATGGGCAGATGCAGCGTGAAAGAAGCCTTTGTCCGTCCGGAAGGTGAAGAACTTTTTGTCTATCAGATGAATATCAGTCCCTATGAAAAGGGAAATATATTTAATAAAGACCCGCTCCGCGTGCGGAAGCTCCTGCTTCATAAGTATGAAATACGAAAGATACTCGGTCAGGTGGCCCAGAAGGGCTATACGATCGTACCGCTGAAGGTTTATTTTAAGGACAGTCTGGTAAAAGTGGAGATTGGACTGGCAAAAGGTAAAAAGCTTTATGATAAGCGGGACAGCATTGCGAAAAAAGACCAGAGAAGAGAAGCCGAGAGAGATTTTAAGGTAAAAAATCTCTATTGACATTTTCAGGGTTTTTGAGTATGATAAAAAGACATCGTTAGTCTTAACCATCAACTTTATAAGGGGTTGTACTGGTTTCGACGGGGGTGTGGAAGTTTGGGAAGCCATTCGCAGACTCCGGGACTGCGTAATAACCTGGAACTTAAATATAAAAGCTAACGAAGATTACGCT
>CABRLU010000315.1 GCA_902471845.1 uncultured Lachnospiraceae bacterium
TGTATCAGCGATCAGAACTGGATTATCTGATTTACAATGACTCGGTAGCATACGCTGAGCTGATACTGAACGGCAATCCCGAAGCATATCTGAAAACTGTAACTGAATATAAATCTTTATACTAATATTGCAAGAGCCGCAGTCATGTGATTGAACTGCGGCTCTAATCTTTTATTCATATAGTCCGTTGTAACAAGGCAAGGGGTAATCAGTCTCAAAATCTCTGCACAAAGTAATAAATCGCTTGGCAGAAGTTGTTAAAAACTTATCTTTATGATGAATTATATGGAAATTTCGGCTGAAACTCAACCCCTCTACTTTGACAGTACAAATCAAGCCTTGTCGCAGAGCCGGAAGAATCATTCGATGCGGTAATACAGCAATTCCTAATCCATTGATTGCAGCATTGACCAGTGCTGTTGTGCTCGTTGCTTCCCATACTGGTGTAATGTGGATGCCAGCCTGTTCAACTACACGGTTAAACACCTCTCGTGTGCCACTGCCTTTTTCTCGCAAGAGAAATCGCTGTCTTTGAAAATCTTCTATGGATATAACTTGCCCCTGTGTCCAGCCTTTATCCGTACCGCATATAACACTCAAATGATCTTCCATGTAGGCTTCCGAAACGATATTTGGATCATGTGCAATACCTTCGATCAACGCACAATCCAATTCATTTGCCAAAATTTTTTGTTCCAGACGTTCTGATTGCTCAACTATAACTCTGACATCAAGCTCTGGGCAGAGTTCAGAGAATGCCTTTACATAGTTCGGTAAAAACTGCGAGCCGATGGTGATGCTTGCACCAATACGGAGAACTCCTTTAGAATCCCAATCACGCAAACCTGTTTCCATATCTGAAAACAAGTCGGATATATGTATCGCATATTGAAGAAAATGCTGACCTGCATCGGTGATTTGCAATCGTCTGCCGATTCTGTCAAACAGGTGTACTCCGTAATATTGCTCCAGTTCCTTAATGGCAAGGCTGACTGCTGGCTGTGTCATGTGTAAAACTTCCGCTGCTTTGGTGGAATTATATCCATTTTCGCATACGGTACGAAATATTATCATGTGTCGTATCGTCATAACAATCCCCTTATATAAAAATACTTATCATTTCTGTAAAATTATATTATTTCCGTTATCAGAAATCAAGCGGTATAATGTTAATAAACATAGAAAGGACGGCATTTTTAGAAGTGAATAGCTTGCAAAAATACAAAAAATTGTTTTTCTCCACTTTTAAACTGAGTGCTAGCACTTTTGGCGGTGGATTTGTAATCATTCCGTTGATGCGAAAGAAATTCGTGGAGAAACTTGGTTGGATTGAAGAAGATGAGATGATGGATCTGACCGCAATCGCACAGTCTTCTCCGGGCGCAATAGCAGTTAATGTTTCCATTTTGGTAGGTTATCATGTGGCGGGTTTCCTCGGCGCAATGCTCACGGTGCTGTCATCGCAACGGTTGGCTGTGTGTTTCCATCCTGTGTTATCGTAATGACCCTTGCCTATAT